>JAAYQH010000300.1 GCA_012519365.1 Planctomycetota bacterium
AGCGGCCTGCCGATTTTCTCGGCGATTTCCGAGATTTTCATATTCTCGTTGTACCGAAGCGACAACATCTCTCGACTCTCCGCCTGCAACTGCTTAAGACACCCTTCCATCGCCTCAAGATACTGGTCCTTAACCGGCTCAAATTGCTCCTGTTGCTCCAGAATATGCTGGAGCGCAGCATCGTCAAAACGCATAATTCCGGATTCCGCCTTGCGGTAATACGTAGCAATGTTATACCGCGCGATTTGCATCCCCCACGCCGCAAAATGGGTACCCGGCTCAAACTGGTCAAATTTTCTCCACATTACGAGCATTGTATCCTGCATCACGTCCTCAGCCGCCGAATAATTCGGCAGCAGCGCGACGATAAACCGAAAAATGCGGTCTTGATTGGCCTGATACAGCCGAAGAAACCGCTCGTATTTTGCATCTATCTCGTCGTACATTTTATAAAAAGACAGTCCACCCGCTCCATAAACTCCCAATGGAATACATCGCCACCCCAAAAAATCTGACACACTTTTTTGTTTTTTGGCAAATTTTTATCTAAAAAAGCACACAACAACACCCATCCTCATGAATAAAAAATATTATATATCTGCTAACTCGGATATGTACCAGACTCAATGAAATGAAAAAGTAAAAAGACCCTTCCGAAAAGGATGTGCCCGCCCCTCGCCCCGGCGGCAATGACAACACCACCCAATGCAACATCCTCGGAGCCTTGAACCGCCGCTATTGGCCCTTCCTCTTGGCCGCACGCCAGAAAAACACGCACCCCTTCTCGCGTCATTTAAGGAAAATGAGTAAGGCTCGTTACCGCACTGACCACATCGCTAATCGGTCGGTTTTTGATGCGTCTGAGGCTTGTTTTCAACCCGCATAATGACCTCTTCATACGACACACACGAATCGGCGATGAGTTTAATGCGCGAATCCCTGTCCACCAACATCACACAAAACCGCCCCTGCGGCACATGAAACCGGCGGCGAAGACCGTTACACCCTTCCGGCGGAAGTTTCTCCGAGCCAATATGCCCTTGGCAATCCTCGAAAATCTCGGCGACATCCACCCCATAATCCCGAAACACACGCCGGTTGCCATCTATAACGTCCATCTGAATCTGATAGGTGCGATTCCGAGGCGTGGGAGAAAAAACGTAAAGACACGGCCTATCCGTTTGACCTTCATTCGGGTGGTACCCTGTTTTTTCCATAACATATCTCCGATTAAAGGTTGCCACCCTCTCCATAGCAATTTCACTTTACATCTAAAAACCTTAAAAGTCAACTAAAAAACACAAAATTTATAGGACGATGCAATAAGAGCAGAACTCGCAAAAAAAACAGCCTTCAATTCCCCTCGCATCCGCAAACGCAATGCCATCCTCTCAAGACCGATGGCTCAAGACATAAAAAAAGGCCCCGAATTTGCTTCGGGGCCTTTTGTGTCGCATTTACGCAGATACGACAAATCAGATTAACTTTTCTCTTCAAACTCCGCATCAATCACATCCTCGCCGCCTTTGCGATGGACGTTGCTTTCGCTCGGCTGTTCTTGGGCCGCAGACGTCTGACCTTCCGGAGCAGCGCTGGCCTTTTTCTTGGCTGCTTCTTCGTACAGCACCTTGCCCAATTCCTGAGACGTCTGGCTCAAGTGCTCTATCGCACGCTTGATGGCCTCGCCGTCTTCAGTCTTGACCGCCTCTTTCAACCCATTCAAGGCACTTTCTATGTTGCCGCGAACGTCAGGTGTAACCTTGTCGCCATGCTCTTTGAGTGTCTTTTCAGTCGAATAAATCAACTGATCAGCCTGATTCTTCAGTTCGACAACCTCACGACGTTTCTTGTCCTCCGCCGCGTGAGCCTCCGCATCCTTGGCCATCTTTTCGACCTCTTCCTTGGTCAGACCGGAACTGGACTGTACCACCACCGACTGCTCTTTACCGGTGCCAAGGTCTTTAGCCGACACGTGCAGAATCCCATTGGCATCAATGTCAAAGGTTACCTCAATCTGCGGCACACCCCGTGGCGCCGGCGGAATACCAGTCAACTGGAATCGGGCCAGGGTCCGGTTGTCCCGCGCAAACTCACGCTCACCCTGCAGAACGTGGATTTCCACGCTGGTCTGATTGTCCGCCGCCGTCGAGAACACCTCCTTTTTGCTGGTCGGAATCGTGGTGTTGCGCTCAATCAGCTTGGTCATCACGCCGCCCAGCGTCTCCACACCCAGCGACAGCGGCGTCACATCCAGCAGCAAAATATCCTTCACGCCAGCGTCGCCGGCCAAAATCGCACCCTGAATCGCCGCTCCAATCGCCACCACCTCATCAGGATTCAGGCTCTTATTGGGAGCCTTGCCGAAAATCTCCTGCACAATCTGCTGAACCTTCGGAATACGCGTCGAGCCGCCAACCAGCAAGATTTCATTAATATCTTTCGGTTCAAGTTTGGCGTCTTTCATCGCCTTATAGCACGGCTCCTTGAGACGTTCAAAAATGGGCTCGCACAACGCCTCAAACTTGCTCCGCGTAATCGAAATGTTCAAATGCTTCGGACCGGACGCATCAGCACTGATAAACGGCAAATTGACCGTCGTTTCCATCTGCGTACTCAACTCACACTTGGCCTTCTCGGCCGCTTCCTTCAGACGCTGTTGCGCCATCGGATCTTTCCGCAAATCAATGCCTTCCAACTTCTTAAATTCGTCAGCCAGATAATTGATCAAGGCCTCGTCCAGATCATCGCCGCCCAGATGCGTATCCCCATTGGTACTGAGCACCTCAAAGACATTATCGCCAATATCAAGAAGCGAAATATCAAACGTCCCGCCGCCGAAGTCAAAGACAGCTACCTTCTCATTTTTCTTCTTTTCAAGACCATAGGCCAACGCCGCAGCGGTCGGCTCGTTGATAATACGCGCAACCTTCAACCCCGCAATAGTCCCCGCATCTTTGGTCGCCTGACGCTGGGAATCATTAAAATAGGCCGGCACGGTAATAACCGCCTGTTCCACCTTCTCACCCAGATAATCTTCAGCAGTCTTCTTCAATTCCTGCAAAATCATCGCCGAAATCTCAGGCGGCGTATATTCCTTGCCCCGAACACTGATGCGCACCAACTCGTCAGGACCGCCGACAATCTTGTACGGAACCATCTTTTCCTCGGCGCTGACCTCCCGGTGGCGACGTCCCATAAACCGCTTGATCGAATAAATCGTATTTTCCGGATTGGTAACCTGCTGATGCTTGGCCGCCTGTCCGACCAGACGTTCGCCCTTGTCCGTAAAGGCCACCACCGACGGCGTCAGTCGCGACCCGCTCGAGTTAATCAACACTTTCGGCGTGGAGCCTTCCATCGCGGCGACAACCGAGTTCGTTGTCCCCAGGTCAATGCCGATTATCTTTGCCATTTTTCATACTCCTATTATCTAAAATTATCCCTCTTGTTTCAGACGCACACCATTCATCTTACTTCTGTGCAAACAATGTGCCAAGATACAAAAAAAATACCATAAGTCTCTTAATAAAAACAGGTTAAAACAACATCCACCAATCCCCTTCGTGCCATAATGGCAGACCTGACACCCACCCACCAGCAATCTGGCAAGAAATCCATCCGTTATTTCGCAATAAAGACAATATCTCTGAACTTTTAAGGGTCAAAAAATGAGTTTCAAATAAAGTCACCCTTCTGCAAATACGATAAGACAAAAAACAAGTTACCCAACGAACACTTTTCAAGGAGTCAACACCATGAAACACACAAAAGCGTTCACCTTGATCGAACTGATGGTCGTCGTCCTGATCGTCGGCATCTTGGCCGCCGCATCAGTACCCTTGATGCGCGGTCGTATCGATTCGGCCAAGTGGTCCGAAGCCAACGCCACCGCCGGCACCATTCGTTCAGCGGTCCGCGTGCGGTTTGCCGAAACCGGCACAAAGGACGGTCTGATCGGTGCGTTAAATAATACTGGTTTACAAACGGCATTGGGATTCCAACCCGGCGACTTGACCGGTACCTATTTTGTCCCCGGCGACTACAAAATTACCGCTGTTAACGACGACGGCATCGCCACCATCGAGGTGACAGGCAGCCAGTCCAACGCCCCCTCCGGCACCAAGACGTTGGATGTCAACGGCAACTGGCAATAACTGAACAGCGACGCATTACTCAAAAAGGCGGAGGAGGTCTTTCTTATCTCCGCTTTTTTGTGTTTCCCGCACAAAAGACGGACCCATGCTTCAGATCAGACAAAAACCAAGCCGTCGGGGAATGACCTTATTGGAATTGGTCATCGCCACGCTGATCCTCGCGGTGGTCGCTGTCGGCACGACGGGCTATCAGTTTCACGCCCAGCGAATGGCCGCCCGGGCACGGGCCGAAATCAAAATCGTCGAGGAAATCCCCTATCAAAAACTCACCGAAACCAGCGCCGGCGGACTGTTTCGCTTTAACGGCGAAAGCACCGTCAACAGCGAATTGGTTATTTTCATCACCCCGCGCATCTTTACCACCCCCCAGCTCTCGACCGACGAACAATGCTATCTCGAAGAAACGGACATGCCCTCCCCGCGGTCGCCGCAACCGCGAATCCCCGGCACCGTCCAATAAAACCTTCGCCTCAACCGCCCATCTCCGGCACAGCGAATAAAACTATCGGAGGGTTATTATAAAGCCCTGTTCCGCCCCTCGGAACAGGGCATTCTTTTCCCCCCCCTTGTCACCCCCGCCCCCCCTGTCATTCCGAACCCCTGAACGAAGTGAAGGGGTGAGGAATCTAGTACTCCGTCAATGCTAATATTATGAAGATAATTTGATTGTTTTTCCGATGTACCAAGCAAAGAAACCTTTTTGCATGGAGGCAGAACAATGGGAACA
>JAAYQH010000301.1 GCA_012519365.1 Planctomycetota bacterium
ACGATTGAACGTGCCCGCCGATCCATTTGGACCAATGCGATTGCGGTTGTGCCGACGACCCTTTTGTTTTTTACGCTTGGCACGGCACTGTTTGTGTTTTATAAAACCCATCCGCAGAGGCTGGATCCGATGTTTCGAAACGACGCGATTTTTACTCTGTTTATTGCCCGTGAATTGCCGACAGGAATAGGCGGACTGCTGGTGGCCGGTATCTTTGCAGCCGCCCAATCAACCATTTCCACCAGTATGAACAGTTGTTCAGCCGCCCTGGTGACGGATTTTGTACGGCCGTTGAATTGGATTAAAACGGAGAAATCCTATTTACGACTGGCACGCCTCATTACCGCCGGGCTGGGCTTTTTGGGTACGGCTCTGGCGGTGCTGTTTATTGTTTCGGATATGAAGTCGGCCTGGGATGCCTTTATGACGATTTTGGGGCTTATTGGCGGCTCCATGTGCGGCTTGTTTTGCCTGGGCATTTTTACCGTCCGCACCAACGGTATCGGGGCGATTATCGGCGCGATTGTCGGGGCGGCTGGGTTATATTGGCTTCAAGGACATACACAGGTTCATTTTTTGCTGTACGCAACGCTGGGCGTGCTTTTCTGTGTCGTTGCCGGCTATTTGGGCAGTCTGTTTTTCCCCGCCCCGAACGCCGATTTAGTTGAGGGATTGACGATTCATACACTGCCCTCTGACTCAATACGACCCAGAAAGTCAGAATAGGGATTCGAAAAAAGCAACTTATCTCCGCTGCTTTTTTAAAAAAGCGAGGGGGGGAAGGGACGCTCAAACCGGTTGAGCAATATACCGATTTTAAAAAATGAAATTCATCCCACTGTGTGGATTGACTTCCTGCTGTTTTCAAAATCTCTGTGCCAATACCTTCTTTTTTTCATAATGTTACGTTTATCCATCATTTCATTACGTATATCCATTTTACGCGCAACAGCGGAGGATATATTAAACGGTGCAAGTGTTATACGCGGTGGCCCCGCAGAGGCTCAAATATGCACTGATAATACGATTAAACCTTTAGGCAAAATAGAAAAGATGTGTTTTAGCGGAGGCCTTGTCAAGAGCATTCAGCGCAATTGGAAAGGGGTATTTATGATACATTTCGGTAAGCAGCAAAAGAGGCGGGAACAAGGTTTCACTTTGATTGAACTGCTTGTCGTCATTGCCATCATCGCGTTGCTTCTTTCAATTGTAGTTCCCTCCCTGCGTGCGGCCAAAAAACACGCCCAAAATGTTGTCTGTCAATCCAATCTTCGTCAGTGGGGGCTGTCGTATATGCTTTACACAGAAGAGTGGAATGGTTATTTTGCACCATGGGGCGGTTATCAGGTCTCATTTATGGAAACCTTGCGTCCTTATTACAATGATATTGACGAAATGCGGCTGTGTCCTTCCGCCAAAGAGGTTTCCACAGCCAACCCTACGTCATTGCAGCCGAATAGTTTTTTTGGGTACACCTTTAATGCCTGGCAGGTTGACCCTTCAGCCGATTGGCTTCCGGATGATGATTCCGGATTAGGAAGTTACGGGGAAAATTCCTGGATTCGAAGCGGCCAGCCTCCCGCGTACGGCAATATCAACGATACCTGGAAAAAAATGACGTCTATCCAGAGTCGCTCCCAGACGCCCCTTTTGGCCGATGCGCGTTGGAATAACGCTTGGCCGAACCATACGCACCCGTTACCCAGTCCCGCTGCTCGCGAAGAGGACTTCTACAATTTGTCAAACTGGCATCAGATTGAATGTTTTGTCATGCGGCGTCACAAAAAAGGGCTAAATGTCTTGGTTGCAGACGGGTCTGTCAATAATTGGGAGGCCGAGATGCTGTGGAATCTGAACTGGCACCGTTCTTATCAAAAAAGGGGCGATGTGAATCTTGATTGGATGAATTCGTGGTAGAGTCGGCAGGAGGTCTGTTAATTTTCTCAAAAAATAGGGTTGATTTGGTCAGGAGAGAAAATGTTAAATCGACGCGATTTTTTATGTGCAGGCGGCCTGATGACCGCTTCGATGTTGACCGGCGGGTTGCGGGCTGAACGCAGACAAAAAGAATCTCCCCAGCGCCCCAATATTCTCTTTGTCATGACCGATGATCACGCGGCCCACGCATTGAGTTGTTACGGGAGTGTCATTAACCAAACACCGAACCTGGACCGATTGGCCGAAGAGGGGATGCGTTTTACCCACTGTTTTTGCACCAACTCCATCTGCGCCCCCAGCCGGGCGGTGCTGCTGACCGGCCAGTACAGCCATATCAACGGTCAAATTGATAACCGTCGCCAGTTTGACGGCAGCCGGCAGACCTTTCCCAAATTGCTTCAACAGGCCGGCTATCAGACTGTACTCATCGGCAAGTGGCATCTGGGCAGTACCCCGACCGGTTTTGATTATTGGGAGATCCTTCCGGGGCAGGGCTCGTATTATAATCCTGATTTCATTCAGATGAACGGCACCCAAAAACGGTACGCCGGATATTGTATCGGCCGAAATGACGCGGGGGCGGCGACCAGTTGCGATGGGGGGCCTTGTGATGACACATCAGCACAAACGG
>JAAYQH010000302.1 GCA_012519365.1 Planctomycetota bacterium
ACCGTCATCCCGACACGCTCGGCCCCGTAATGCAGCCCCAGCCCCCCTGTAAACAGCCCGTAATTCATCATATTCTGAAACACATCTCCCGCCGTCGCCCCGCTGGCTACAATGCCCCGCGCCAGCAGTTCAGTCCACCGATCCAAATCGCCCTGCGTATAAAAAATTACCGTCGGAACCCCCGTCGTACCGCTGGACGAATGCACCCGCACCACCTGTTTTAAATCCACCGCCAGCAGTCCCTTCGGGTAACTTTGCCTCAGATCATCCTTCGTCGTAAACGGAATTCGCTTCAAATCCTCCAGCGTACGAATATCCTCCGGCAGCGTAATCCCGGCTCGAAACAGCCGCTTTTGATACAGCGGCGTCCGCAATGCGTTGGCCACTCGCTGACGCAACCGCTCCAGTTGAATCGCCTCCAGCGCCGACCGCTCGAGCGTTTCAACCTGCCGATTCCAAAACCTCGGTTCCATCACAACTGCCCAACCACCATTCTGCATTTCACATTTAACAGTATCATCCGTTTCTTCTTCAGGCCCTCACAGCCCCTCAATATCATGCTCCCCAATCACATTAACCCCAGCCGACGTCAGCACCTGATACGCTCTGTCCGGCTCATCAAAGCGGAACACCAGCAGCGCGTTTTCGGAAAATTTTTCCACAAAACCATACATATACTCAACGTTCAAGTCATGCTCAGTCAAAATTTTGAGCACCCCGGCCAAACCGCCGGGTGTATCGGGCACCTCTACCGCCACCACATCCGTCAGATTGGCCGTAATGCTGTGCCTGCGAAAGGACTCCACCGCCGCGGCCGGCTTATCCACCACCATCCGAAGCACGCCGAACGTCTCGGTCTCGGCTATCGTCAGCGCCCGAATATTGATCCCCGCCTGACCGAGTATCAAGCACACCTCATATAATCGCCCTTTGCGATTTTCAAGAAACACGCTGAGTTGTTTAATCTTCATCGTCTTGTCCTTTCTATGAAATCAACGATTTCACGGAGAACGTTCCTGCTTCCTCATTACCCCCCTATCCGTCTGCATCCTTACACGCTCACAATTGCCGCTTATCAATCACACGCTGGGCTTTGCCTTCGCTGCGGGCAATTGTCTTCGGTTCAACCAGCCGAACATTGACCCCGATGGACAGAACCGACTCGATTTCTTTTTTAATCTTCTGTTCAATCGCATGCATCCGTTTGATTTCATCGGAGAAGATCGTCTCATCCACTTCCACGACAATCTCCACCTCATCCAGTTTATGCTCTTTTCGGTCGATGACGATTTGATAATGCGGATGCGTCCCTTCGATACCCAGTAGCACATGCTCAATCTGCGACGGAAAGACGTTAATCCCCCGCACGACAATCATATCGTCCGTACGTCCCTTAATCTTGCTGGTTCGCGGGCTGGTTCGGCCGCATCGGCACGGCTCATGGGTCATACTGACAATATCCCGCGTACGATAACGAATCATCGGGACGCCCTGCTTGGTCAGTGTTGTGATCACCAGCTCGCCGTCCTGTCCTTCCGGCACGGGCCGGCCGGTTTCCGGATCGATAACTTCGGGATAAAACACATCCGAACACAAATGCAGACCGCTCTTATAGGGACATTCCTGGGCCACCCCCGGCCCGCAGATTTCGCTGAGCCCGTAAATATCCGTCGCCAGCAAATCCCACGCCTGTTCGATCTCGTGACACATCGCCTCGCTCCACGGCTCGGCCCCCAACACCGCAATCTGCCAACTGGACGAACGCGGGTCAATCCCCATCTCTTTGGCCGCATCGACCATATACAGACAATAACTCGGCGTACAGGCCAATATCCGCGGCTGAATATCCTGCATAATCTTGATCTGCCGCTTGGTCTGGCCCGAGGAGATCGGTATAATCGTCAGCCCCATCTCCATCGCGCCATAATGAAACCCCAACCCGCCGGTAAACAGCCCATACCCATAGGCAATCTGAATCGTATCGTCCCGCTCGGCACCCGCACAACACAACGCCCGCGCCATCACCTCCCCCCACAAGCGAATATCGTCGCGCGTATAGCCAACCAGCGTCGGGTTGCCTGTCGTGCCGCTGGAGACATGAATCTCCACCAAATCGGTACGCGGCCGCGAGAACAACCCCCACGGATAACTGTCACGCATATCCATCTTCGTCGTAAACGGCAGCTGGGTAATGTCCTCAATGCCCTTGATGTCCGACGGCAGCACACCGATCTCGTCAAACTTCTTTTTGTACAACGGACACCGCTCATATACATACCGCACCAGCGATACCAGCCGTTCAGACTGAAGATTCTTCAAGTCCTCCGGCGGCATCGTTTCGATAGGTTCGTTCCATATCATAAATTATCTCCTTGTTCTTACGGATTGATCGCCGTTTGAGCCATATGGCGAGCCTGATTGAAAATCTCGATATTGCGCTGCCGGATTTTCTCGGGAAACACCGTCTCGAACGCCTTGTCCCAACTGGGCTGTCGAATCGGCAAATACGCCGCCAACACGCCCATCAGGGCCGTATTGAGCATCTTGGGATTGTCGATCATCGCCGCGGCCTTGTCCAGCCACTCGAACAAGTCCACGCCGTCGTCTTTGAGAAACTCCGCCAGTCGCTCGTGTTCATCGGCGTGAAAACACAGCAGAAAATCCGCCTGTCCGGCCCCCAGCAGCGGCGAAAAAAACCCTTTGCCGAACCGTACATGCGACTCGACCGACCCGCCGCGCTGACTCATCCCATGCACCTCGGATTTCTTGACCGGATAGCCCTCATACAGCGCCGCCCAGCCCAGCAGCTCCGAGGCCTTAATAATCCCCTGCCCGCCAATCCCCCCGAACGTAATATTGTATTGTGCTTTTTTCATCGTTTTTCGTACTATTTCTTTTTCAACACACAGGGATGTTTGGTAATAATCACGCTCAAGGCATCCTCATCGAGCCGTTTGAGCACCAGTTCTTCCAGTGCTTTAACATGGCCGATCGGGTCGATCACATCCACGTTGTCGGCCCCGCAGCAGCGGCACAGCGCCGCCAAATCCAGCTGCTTGGTCGGCTCCTCGCGAATCGTCCGCCCCGTGGCCGGGTGCGGTTGGCCGCCGGTCATCGCTGTGGTGGAATTGTCCAGAATAAAAATCACCCCTTTGGCCTTGTTATAGGCCGCATTGATCAGCCCGGTAATGCCCGAATGCACAAACGTCGAATCGCCCACAACCCCGACAATTTTGGCCTCCGGATGCGCCAGCCGAAGCCCCTCATGAAACGTCACGCCCGCCCCCATACAAATACACGTGTGCATCGCCGAGGTCGGCGGCAACGCTCCCAGCGTATAACAGCCGATATCCCCGGCCACATACAGCCCCAGCTTTTTCAACACCGAAAATGTCGCCCAATGCGGACACCCCGGACACAACCGCGGCGGACGCACCGGTTTCGGCTCTACATGCCGCTCTTTGCCGGCTGCCACATCCCCAATCAGGCTCGGATTGAACTCCCCAACCCGAAAAGAAGGATGCTTGAAATGAGCCTTTCGAATCCCCAGCGCCTTGACATGTTCTTCAAGAAACGGATCCAACTCTTCAACCACCACCACCTTCTTAACCGATGCGGCAAAGGCTTTGATCTTCTCATCACAAAACGGATACAGAAAACCCAACTTCAAATAAGACGCCTCTGGGAAAACCTCCTTCAAGTAACAATACGACACGCTGGAGGTAATAAAGCCCAGCTTCGTATCCTTCAGCTCCGTTTTGTTCAGTTTGGTCTTTTCCGAATAGGCCCGAAGTTTTTCCAGCCGCTGCTCGATGAATTCGTGACGCATCCGCGCCACCTTGGGCAGCATTACATATTTTTGCATCTTCGCCGCCAGCGGCTTGGGCGGCGTTTCCTTTCGCTGTCCCAATGCGACATCTTCTTTGGAATGCGAAATCCGCGTCGTCATCCGCACGATCACCGGCGTATCGAATTTTTCGCTGATGCCAAACGCCTCGGCCACAAACGCCTTGGCCTCCGCCGGCGTCGAAGGCTCCAGTACCGGCAACTTCGAAAACACGCCGACCCAGCGGCTGTCCTGCTCATTCTGTGACGAGTGCATCCCCGGATCGTCGCACACCACCACCACGAACCCCGCCTCAACACCCGCATAAGAAGCCGTCATCAGCGGATCCATCGCCACGTTCAGCCCCACATGCTTGCACGCAAACAAACTTCGCACCCCGCCGACCGCCGCCCCATAGGCGACCTCAAAGGCCACTTTTTCATTGACCGACCACTGGACAGACAGTTCCGGATAGGTAGCTAAAGATTCAAGAATCTCGGTTGACGGCGTACCCGGATAAGCCGCGGCCACACACAGCCCCGCCTCCCAGGCCCCGCGCGCAAGGGCTTCATTACCCGATAGAAATGCTTTCTCTAAAGATGTTTTTCCGGCCATGTTTACCTGTCAGAATTAACAACAACGTTTATCCATTATACAGAAAGTGCGAACATACAAAATAGAGAATTTCGCCAAAAAGGTCAAACAATTTACCCAAAACGCATAAAAAAGCCCGACAGAATGTCGGGCTCAACGAAAAAAAGGAGATTATCTTGTCAGCGAATAGAGCGTTGGTTTTCCTTAGAACGTCCACTCCACATTCACACGAGCAAAATATGCCTGATCGCCCCGCGGCGATTCATAGTAGCCGCCGGGGATAAAGTAATCCAGCAGGAACTCCGTGCGAAAGTTCTTACAGCATTGATACGTCAGCAAACCAGTCAGCATATGGCCGCGGAAGTTGCCGCTGCGGGAATAACCGTAACCGACCGCATCACGAAACGTATTCTCATCCGCCCAAAACAGATTGTAGTCTGTCGCCATTGTCCATTGCCGGTGGGGTTTGAAACTGTGCCCAATGCCAACGCGATGCAAGTTGCTTACTTCGCCGGTTGCCCCCTCCGCCGTCCAGATATACGATTGCAAATCGCCGCCCCGCTGGTACTGCGGCCAATCCCCCCACATCGTATTGAACTTTTCATTCTTGCCGGTACCCGGATCGTCGCCAGACAAATATTCATACCCAATGTGGACTTCATTGCTCAGTTTATCGTGAAATGAATATTGAAGTTTGTTGTTGGTCCCAAAGGCGCGTTGATCGACAAAGTCTCCGCCATCCGGGCGGAACCGCCCGAACTGATAGGCCGCTTCAGCGCTGTAACTCCAATTTTCATCAAGGTTTCCGAACAAACGCCCGCCCAGTACATTGGTTTCCTGATCGTCGCCGAATTGGGTTATTCCTTTTTTCGTCCAGTACTTTGCCCAGTCGGATTTTTTGTCTTTTTTGAACATATAGTAAGCGTCAAAGCCAAAATCCTCTGAAACTTTGTTGGTCAGATAAAGAATAAAACCTTTTTCATCCTGATTTTGGGTCAGGTGACGACGATCACTCACTGCGTCGTGATTAAAGGGCTTAAGCCACTTGTCCTCTTCATCATACTGCTGGATGTAGATCATATCGAGCTTAGCAGTATCGGAAAGTTGATAGGTGCCCCTGACCGCGTCAAAGAAGATCGTCCGTGAGCCGTCCGCCGGCGTGCCGTCCAGCACCAGCCAGCCCGTGCCAAGGATGATATCTTGGCGACCGACCGTCATCGTCAGCGGCAAATCAAAGGCGTTGCGGAACTGCAGATTCATCCAATCGAAAAGGGCTTCATCGAATTCCGTGCTGCGCCGAAATCCTTCCGGCCTGCACCAATTCCAAAACTCCCATATCAGTCGTGTGTTAAAATCAATATCCTCGTCCAACGCCCACTTCAGAGACCATCGAGGCCGAATCCGCTGAAAATGCCTGTCGCCTTCCATCCGGTCGCTGACCGTAAACATATTCCGCGAAAACACCTCACGCAGCCGTAAATCCAGCCCCATTTCAACGCCTTCCATCGGGTGATGAAAGGCCCTCATCCAGTCCGTATCGATCTCGTGCCAGTGGACGGACGACTCACCGACATAGTCCTGGGGACTTTGCTGAGCCGCGCCGGTCGCAACCACAGCCACCACCCCCCAAAAAACCGCCATCACTGCGTGTCTCATTGTGTTCTCCTTTTTTTGAGATGGACATTGAAAAAGATGTGTTAACCCTTAAATGTTTCTATTCAAAAGAACTATAGGCCGCAAATTTCACAAAAGCAACGCGTTTTTGCTATTCTTTTAGATTTTTTCGGCATTTTTTTCGCTTTTTGTGAATTTTTTGAGATTTTTCGGTCTCCTATTGTTCTTTTTTCGCAATAATGATGCTATTTTATGCAGTCAACAGCATAAAAAACGGTACGCTAAACCTTTTTTGGTTCAGGAATCACAAAAAAATGCAGGCTTTCGTTAACACCTATATTAAGATGTTTTTTCTCCTGGCACCGTTTTTTACGATGACATTGTTTTTGAAACTGGCAGAGGGAATGGATTCCACCGCACGTCAGCGGGCGGCAATCCGCTCGTCGGTAACGATTTTAGTCGCGATAACCGCGTTTTTCTTCTTTGGACGCCCCCTTTTCAATCTGTTGGGCATTACCTTGGCCGCCTTTCAAATCGGCGCCGGCACGACACTCTTTTTGACTTCGGTGATGTTGGTGCTGGGCATCAGCAAACCGCCAACCTGCGATCCGAACGAAGATTTTTCCGTGGTCCCGTTGGGCGTGCCGATCATCGTCGGCCCGGGTACCATTGGCACTTTGATGCTCTGGGGAACAGAATTGACGGGGTTTTCCGAGCGGATGATCGCCTATCTGGCCATTTTTTCAGCCGGCGCGACGGTGTCGCTTTTTTTGCTCATGGCCGAACGCATCGAACAATTGCTCGGCCCCAAAGTCCTGGCCATGATGACCAAACTGACCGCCTTGATCTTGACAGCCTTGGCCGCTCAGATCGTCTTTACCGGCATCAAAAGCTTTATGGCGACATAGAATCACCCTAACAATCGCCTGGCATTGTCGTAAAAAAGGCGATTTAAGCGATCTTGAGGCAGGTTCAGCGACTCGATGGCCTTGATGGATTGCCCCTGATCGGTCCAGGGGCTGTCGGAACCAAACAGAAGATACTCGGCCGGGTGGTTCAACAGCATCCGGCGGGCCTGCTCGGGCGGCAGATACTCCAGCGACCACGATGTTTCCATATAAACGGAATGTCCGATAAGATACCGCTCCACGTCGTCCCACTGCTGCCAGCCTCCCAAGTGGGTTGTAATCAGCCTCAGCGTCGGAAACTGCCGCAATACGGCTGCAATCTGCCGCGGCGAGGCCTTTTCCACCCGGCCAAAGGCGATATCAAAACCCGTATGCAGCGTCAGCATCAGACCGTGCCCGCAGATCGCCTCATAAAGCGGCAAAACTGCCGGATCGTCCACGCAAAAATCCTGATAATAAGGGTGCATTTTGACGCCCTTAAAGCCCGCCTCGGCAATGCGTCCGATGCGTTCAACCGCCTGCGGATCGGCCGGATGCACGGAGGGAAACGGTACAATCCGCTCCGAAGCGATCGCGCAGGACCACTCGAAAATCGGCTCAAATTGCTTCGGCCGCGTCGCAATACTGCACAGCACGCTTGTTTCAATGTGGTTTTCGTCCATTGACCGAATCAGTGAGGACACCCGCCCGTCCACATAGGCCGTCACCCCTTCGGCCTCAGAGAGCAACTGCCGTATTGCCCGCGCCGCCAGGGCATCCGGAAAAGCATGGGTATGAAAATCAATAAATCGCTGCATATTCTCGTTCAATTGTGTATCATCGTATCCTTGTCAGTAAGTGGGAAAAGACAGCCCCAAACCGCTGTCACCCCAAGAAAAATATTGACCCATCATTTATACGCGGATGCCTTATGATATAAGGAACCGGATATTCAATAAAGAAAAAAGCAAATAAATAAATAAATGGCACGACATCGAACCCTTTTGGATTGTTATACGGATGAACTGGCAGGGCTGGGCGTTCCGCCGTTTTTTGTACGTGGCCGCGGCGTGCCGCCGGGCGGTGCCATATCCCGGCACGCCGCTGTATGAAACCCACGGCCCGCATCTGCCTGTCAAGCACCAGTCAATGTATGCCGACTGGATTGAGCAAGTGCGCCGTGAAATCGACCTGCCGATGCTGCGCAGCCTCACCAGCGAGGTACTCGCCCCGGCCGAGTGAACCGTTCGCAGCCGGGCAAATTGCACTTTGCCAAATGCCGCGGTTTTGTGTAGAATCGACTCGTTGATTGAATGCAGAGGTAAGCAGAGATATGTTTTAACCGCCATTTTTTGCAGGATACTGACACAATGAAACTTGAGCAGATTCGTGAAGCAATAGAGCAGATTGCCCCGCTGAAACTGGCCCAGGACTGGGATAACGTAGGCTTTCTAATCGGCAATCCCCATCGGGATATCAAGCGGATTCTGGTCACGATCGACACCACCCGGGCGGTGGCCGCCGAGGCCAAGCGGTTCAAGGCAGATTTGATTTTGGCCTATCACCCGCCCATCTGGGACGGGCTAAAACGCGTTACCGCTGACGGCCCGACGGCGCCGATTTATGAGCTCATCCAAGCCGATATCGGCGTGTTTGCGATCCATACGGCCCTGGATACCGCCGCCGGCGGCATCAACGACGCGCTGGCGTCGATCTTTCCGCTGGTCGAGGCCAAACCTATCGGCGATTATGTCGCCGACCCGGCCGGGCCGCACTACAAGATCATCACCTTCGTTCCGCAAGAGGCGGTCAATGCCGTCGCCGAGGCCCTGTACGAGGCCGGCGCCGGGGCGATTGGCAACTACTCTCACTGCGGCTTTATGACCGAGGGAGTCGGGACGTTTTTGCCGCTGGACGGCGCCAACCCGACCATCGGCCAACGCGGCCGGCTGGAACGCGTCAATGAAATTCGCCTCGAAACGGTCGCCGCCGCCGACAAGGTCGCCGCCGTTATCGCCGCCCTGCGGAAGGCCCATCCCTATGAAACACCCGCCTTTGATGTGTTTCGACACTATGATCTCGAACATCGGCTGGGGCTGGGGCGAATCGGACGGCTCGAAAAACCGACATCTCTGGATGTAATCCTCAAACGCATTCAGAAAACCACCGGCGCCAAGGCCTTCGGCCTAATCGGACCGACCCGCCGGACCGTTCGCACCGCCGCCGTGTGTGCCGGCTCCTGCGGAAACCTGCTCGATACCGTCATCGCCGCCGGCTGCGATTTGTACCTGACCGGCGAATTGAAACATCATCAGGCCCTGGCCGCCCAAGAAGCGGGGCTGACCTGCCTTTGTCTGTCGCATTCGGTCTCGGAGCGGTTTGCCCTGAAACAACTGGCTGCGACCTTGAAAAAACGTCTCAACACCGTCACCATACGCTTTAGTCAAAAGGATGCCGACCCCTTCACATGGAAACACCTGTAATGCAAAACACCGAACACAATATAAAAACCAATCCGGATGAGCCCCTCGAAACCGCAGCGTTTCAACCGAACGACGAGGCAGAACGAAACGCCGTACCGCCTGAGCCGGTGCCTTTTGAGCCGGACGAGGCGCCGCCGCAAAAACCAGAGCCGGAGGATGAATTTGCTCCGTCAAGGCCGCCACTGAATACCGCGGATGTCCCCTCACAAAAATCCGATGAGGATGTTGAGCAGCAGGACGAGGAGGAAGAAGAAGATGGGCAGGAACAGGCCGAGCCGCTGGAGCCTGAAGAATATGAAACGACACTGGAAACGGTTATCGAGGCGGTGTTGTTTGCTGCCGATGAGCCGATCAGCCCCCAACGGCTGGTCGATATCGCCGAGGCCGGCTCGGTCAAGCGGATTCGCCAGTGTGTTCGCGATTTGAATACGAAATACAAACAGGGCGGGTTTTCATTTCGGATTGAAAAAATCGCCGGCGGCTATCAGATGATGACCCTGCCGGCCTTTAACCCGTGGCTCAGCAAGCTCATCAAGGTCCGCACCGACAGCAAACTGTCCCCGGCGGCACTGGAGACCCTGGCGGTCATCGCCTATAAGCAGCCCATCATCCGCGCCGATGTAGAGGCCATTCGCGGCGTCGCCTCCGGGGAGGTCATTCGCAACCTGATGTACAAGGGGCTGGTCAAGATCGTCGGCCGCGCCGAAATCCTCGGCCGACCGATGCTCTACGGCACCACCAAAAAATTCCTCGACGCCTTTGGCCTGAATTCCCTCAAAGACCTGCCCAAAGTCGATGAACTCAAAAACCCGGAAAAAGGAACCTGAACCGGCAGGAAGTACCAAGGCTGTCTATCCGGTTTCGCGGCACAGTTCGAAATGTCGGGCAAACTCGGCGTCGTTGCGGTCAGGGAAATCCTGTCGGTAGTGTACGCCGCGGGACTCCTGCCGCCGCTCGCCCATTTGGGCCATCAGCAGGGCAGTGGTGAGCATATTTTGACACTCCCAGCCGAACGGCGTGGTAAAGACCTTGTCCATTACATACCGCTGCCAGAAACGTATGATTTCCTGTGCCTCGATCAGGGGCTGGGCCTGTCGGACAATGCCGACGTTGCGCCACATCAGCGCTCGCAGCGAGTTGCGCACATCCTCGGCGTCCAGTCGGCTGCGGTCGGAGACGGGAATTTCGATTTCGATGCGATGGTGTCGGGCACGATGGCCGTCTTTGACCCAGCCCGCGGCCGATTGGCCGGCCAGTTTGCCAAATACCAGCCCTTCTAACAGTGAATTACTGCCGAGCCGATTGGCCCCGTGCAGACCGGTTGAGGCGACCTCGCCGCAGGCAAACAGCCCCCCCACCGTCGTGGCGGCATGCAGGTCGGTCTTGACGCCGCCGATCATATAATGGGCGCTGGGACGCACAGGGATCATATCGGTAGAAACATCAATATCGAAACTTTCGCACAATTCACTGATCAACGGAAACCGCCGACGAAAATGGGCCTTGTCAAAGTGGCGTATGTCCAGATAGACGTGCGTCGTTTTGGTTTTGAGCATCCGATCCAGAATCGCCCGACTGACCACATCGCGCGGCGCCAGCTCTGCGGCCGGATGGTACTCCTTCATAAACGGCACCCCGGACGCGTCCCTCAAAATCGCCCCTTCGCCTCGAAGCGTCTCGGTAATCAGCGCCCGCGAGGCGCCGGCCACATACAGGGTGGTCGGATGAAACTGCATAAACTCCATATCCCGCAGTACCGCCCCGGCCCGAT
>JAAYQH010000303.1 GCA_012519365.1 Planctomycetota bacterium
CGTCCAGCTCAACCGCGGACTGGGCGTATCGATACCGAGGGGATTTGCCTTATATTCGCATCGCAAATCGCCCGCCTGCAGCCCAGAGGCCCCCATTGCTGACTTGCCCATAAAAACCATTCCACACATCAACACCGCCGCCACTTTTGCTATTCGCAACATTTGGACACCTCATCAATCTTTGATTATTCCATTCAAATCCCATTTCCCGAACCGGCGACTTAGCCCTGTCCAAGGTAGCCGCTATAGCCGGCCACCACCGCCGAGACCAGCAGCAGGACCAGCCCGCTGACCAACAGGTGAATTGTCTTGCGGCTGGTTCCCTTCCACTCACCCAGCGCCACACCCAGCAGCTGACTGAACAAAATCTGGCTGGCCATCAGCACTGCCCAGCCGACATAGGAGGTCTGGCCCATCTTTGGCTCGCCGGTTTTGAAGCAAATAAACTGGGAGCACCAAATCGTGCCGGCAAGGGCCGCAAAAAACAGATTCGACAGCAGCACCGGTCCTTCCGGGCGGACATAATCGGCGGCGGTCTTGTTCTTGATATTCAGCAGCACACACCAGAAAAAATTCACTGTAAAACCGCCCAGCAGCACCATCACCAGCACCGGCATCCCCTTCCACGTGACCGATGTGGCCGGCTCGATGGTTAAGGCCAACGCCTCGATCTTCGAGCCGCCCTGCAAGCCGAAACTCATTCCGGCGCTCATCAAACCGGCAAACAAGACAGCGATAATGCCCTTTTTGAAATCAAACTCCGCGACGGCCTTTTTCTTTTCCTCGTCGGACAATTCCTTTTCCTTGCTCATACCGGCCATGCCAACCAGGACAATTCCTCCCAGGGAAATCAAGGCCGCCAGCACCGACACCAACCCGGAGGGCGTGGTAAACATCTCCCGAATGGCATCGGCGCCTTTGAGCATCGGCGGAAACAGCGTTCCGGCCGCCGAGGTCAAGCCGGCACCCATCGCCAAGCCAAGGCCAAAGCCCAGATAACGAATCATCAGCCCCCACGTCAGCCCGCCAAATCCCCACGCGGCACCGCACAAATAGGTGTACCACAATTCGCCCCGCGGCGCCGCCCGGAGCACATCAAACACATTGGGCGAAAACGTCAACGCCAGTACCCACGGCACAATCACAAGGCCGAACACCGCGTACACCAGCCAATAACTTTCCCACGCCCAGCCAATGACCTTCTTAAAAGGCAGATAAAACACTGCGCCGGCCAAGCCGCCCAGCATGAAAATCACGATCCCGAGAGTGGGATTGACGCCCGATGCCAGCAGTCCATCCATAACGGTCTCCTTTTTTCAACGTTGTTCTGTCATTCAAAACCCGTCCGGCCGATCTTCGCCGGCCGTTGTCAACGCTTTGAGAGCACGTCCTTTTCGTATTGACGCACCTGCTCAAACCACGCCATCCCGACCGGAACATTCTGCGTATGGCAATAATAATCCCATACCGCGCCGAAGGGCAGCGTCTTGAGTTCTTCCATCATCGCCAGGCGTTTGGTGTAATCCATCGCCAACTCGGCCTGCTTCATTTCCTCAGTCGGCTCGAGCATCGCATACAGCAGCGCCTTGATCATATTGCGCATTCCGATCACCCAGGCCGCGATGCGATTGATGCTGGCGTCAAAGAAATCCAGCCCGATATGCACTTTTTCCAGCTTTCCGCTGCGTACCAGTTCCTGGGCAATGGCCAGCAGTTCTTCATTGAGGATCACCACATGGTCGCTGTCCCACCGCACCGGCCGACTGACATGCAGCAGCAACTCGGGGACAAACATCATCACCGCTGAAATCTTATCCGAAATCACCTCCGTCGGATGATAATGCCCCGCGTCCAGACACAGCAGAATCTGCCGCGAGACGGCATAGCCCATATAAAACTCATGCGACCCGACGGTATAACTTTCGGCTCCGATGCCGAACAGTTTCGATTCGACCGCGTCCAGATGAATCTTGGGGTCGATTTTTTCGGCCAAAATCGTATCCAGCGACTCGGCCAGCCGCTGCCGCGGTGCGAGCCGGTCCACGGGAATGTCTTTATACCCGTCGGGCATCCAGAAATTCGTCACCGTCGGCGTGCCGAATGCCTTGCCCATTGCGGCACCAATCTTGCGACAGGCGATTCCGTGGTCAATCCAGAATTGCCGTATTCCCTGGTCCGGATGCGCCAGTGTAAACCCGTCGGCCGCTTTGGGATGTGAAAAATAGGTCGGGTTAAAATCCATGCCGTGCAGTTTGCCTTTGCCCCAGTCGATCCACCGCTGAAAATGTTCCGGCCGTACCTCGTTGCGATCCACAAAGGTGCCGCCGTTGTCCAGATAGCACGCATGCAGATTCAGCCGATGTTTTCCGGGAATCAGACTCATCGCCTTTTCCACGTCGCTTTGCAGCTCGTCAATGGTTCGCGCCTTGCCGGGGTAATTGCCGGTGGCCTGAATGCCGCCGCCGGACAGCTCCGCCCCGGCGGTCTCAAAACCTCCGACATCGTCGCCCTGCCAGCAGTGCATCGAGACCGGCACTGTCGCCAGTTTTTTCAACGCGGCCTCGGTATCCACACCTATCGCGGCATACTGTTCTTTGGCCACTGCATACGCCTGTTCCACCCGCTTGTCCGCCATCATTTTTCTCCTGAAACTGAAGGTTCAAATTTCCCATCTCACCGCTCGCATCTGACCTCTTGCCGCTTGCCGATCAGAAGCCGGATACGAGACACGCTATCATCCCTGGCGGCTCTTGGATTTCAGATGCCGCGTCCTGCGCTCTTTTGCTCTTTGGCCGCCATCTTTCAGTTACCGCCTTTGGGGGTTTTGTCCGGGCTCTGCCATTCGGTCATGACGCCGCAAAGCCCATCGTGGACAAAAACGCCATATTCGCCTGGGTCGTATCCAGTCGGGACATCTGCACCACGATCGGCTCATCGGATTGCACCCTCAGCGCATAGGGCACCCCCCGCTCGATAACCGCCTTGCCGTCCTGTTTTAGTTCATCCATTCGCAGATGTCGACACCGCTGCGGCGCCAACACAAAAATCGGCACAACCACTGGGGCTTTGTCCTCAAAATACACCGTCAGTTCAATGTCGGCCGGCTTTGGGCCGGTATTGAGCAGACAGACGCACTCGTGCGACACATGGCCGTTTGGAGTTGCGCGATCGGCGTCGGTCAACTTCGGAATAAAGCCATCCGGCACAACCCAACACCGTTTCCCAATCGCTTCAGCCATTGCACTGAATCCTCTTTTTTCTAACCTCTGACCTCTGTTCCCTGAGCGCTGTCGCTACTGCACCTGCCGGCTGCGATACGACTCCACCTCCCAATTCTCAATAAACGTTCGCGCCGCATCGGTCATATAATCAATCCCGCCGAACGCTTCGGCCAGCTGCTTGACAAGCGCCCCGTCCATCGCCAGTTCCAGGGCCAAGGCGGCCTTTTTCGCCGTCTGCCCGACGCCCAGCACCATCGCCCTGAAGGCGATTACCTGGGGCAGATACCCATGCTTTTGGCGAAATGCCGCCACGGCCTGGGGGGTGGGCTTTTCGGTCAGATAATAAGATTTGGCGTAGACGATATGATCGGGTGAGATCGGCCCGTCCGGCAGGGCAAAGGCTCCCGATGCGGCCACGCAGAGGGTGGGATCTGCAAATGCTTGGCGAATCATCTCGCGTGCCGCGGCCACCTCGGCCGGGTCCGGCTCCGGCCCGACGGGCAGTTTGCAGCTGATCGACCGGTCGGCGTAATGCCGCTGCAGTGTCCGCATCACCATAATATACAGCGCACGAATATCGTCGGCCTGCTCGCCGGCCGCGAAGACGCCGTGATTTTTCAGAAAAATTACCGCCGGCTCGCGTCCGTTGGCCGCCTGATAGTCCGCGACCGCCTTGCGCACTTCCATACACAGCGTATAGCCCGGATCCACATAATCCACCCACAACGCTTGCGGAAAATACTGTCGGCAGGCCGCCTTGCCCTCTTTGCCGCAGGTCATCCCATTGACCAGCGCCGGATGCGTATGCACCACATAGCGAGCACCGAGTGAATCATGCAGCGGCGCCTCAACCGAGGGACGGCCGTGGCTGGACGGCAGGACCGCCTGAGCCATTAACTCCTTGACCATCGCCTCACGGGCCGCCACATCCGACGGCGGGTTGGCCGTATAAAGCGCCCCCAATTTGCGCCGATCCAACGCCACAAAATCCGAAGGTTTTAAGTGGGCAAGCGTCGTGCCCGAAGGTTTGACCCAAAGCGTGGTCTGGGTCTTGGCTGAAGTGTTTCCGCCCCCTGCCCGAACATATTCGGCTGTGCCGAATTCATGCGACAAATCAGTTATAACATCCAGTATATCCACAAGCATCCTTTCAATGGACAGGCTCTTTTACACCCGCGGCAAAACTCCTTCCTGTTTCGCTCGCTGTCGGTGGGCAAACAAAGCAAAGAACCGCTCAGAGAGTGCACTGCACGGGTTTTGGGGGAAATTGTTTGTTTTGATTTTGAATCGGCCGCTGTGCATGCCGGTCTTTAATCCTCAGTTTCCTATCTTGAATCTGCTCTTTTAAGCCTAAGGGGCACTGTTGTACAATAGAAGTATAAGCGGACACCACAGAAATGCAACGCCACTTTTTCACCAATCCCTCACCGAGCCGCCCATTCGAACACAACCGAACGCCCGTCTGGTCTGCGGCCTGCCTCCCAGCGCCTTGCAGCGGCCCTGGCCAACTCGCAGCGCCACCCGTACGAGACTACGCCGCCAACCGGCAGCCAGAGCCCCTTTTGTGCCGACCCTGCCAAATCGGACGGCGGAACCTTTCTTTATCCGGTCGGCTTAAAACCGGCGTCTTGTTCGCAGAATCATCCCTGCCAGCCCCGCTGCCATCAGCAGCATGCTCGCCGGCTCAGGAACCAGCGTTACCCTGCCGCTCGTATAAAGCTCGCTTAAATCCCACTGGTAACCATCGGGCGTGATGACGGCAGAAAAACGCTGTCCCTCTGAGAGAGAATCGCCCCAATCAAACAAAACAAAAGACGTTCCCAGCACCGCCTCAACATCGACGCCGTCTTCGAAAAGCAACTCCAGCACACCCCCTAAATGCGGAACTACCCCCGGCGTTACCACAAGCGTCGAGGCCCCGTCATCAGACAATATCAGCTGCAATGTTGAATTTTCAGAAAACCGCATCGCCTCCTGGATTCGAATGTCCATCGGATAATGATGAAGGGTCAACACCTCCGAGGCGTACAGCATCAGCCCCTCCACCGTCCCGTCCGGCAGAATGGTACTGCGGCAACAGGTCGTATCCGTCGGGTCAAACCCCTGCACGCCGCGTAAATCAGCCAACGAAAAATCCGTAAACTCCACTACACAGCCGGTCAAATCCGCATCGGTCATCGTCTGCCCGTAAAAGTACCCGCTGTAGAGGCTTTTGTCGGCCAGGATAATGCCCCGCAAATCCCTGTCCTGATAACTCCGTGTCTCGTAAAGCTGGCGTGCCTCGAAGGTCGATTGGGTAAAATCGGCAAAACGGATCACCGCATCCTCAAACCGGGCGTCGTAAAGGGTGGACGAGGCAAAGTTCGCCCCCGTCAGATTCTGGCCGGAAAAATCCCATCCCGACAGATCATTGTTGTCCAAATGCACCGCCGACAAGTCGCCTTCCTGCCAGTTTTTCGTGGAATAGAGCTGGTCGGGCGTAAATCCTTTCTCGGTGGTTCGGCTCAAATAAATGCCGGTAATCTTCGCATCCTGCATCGATACGTCCGCCAGGGTGGCCTCTGTAAAATCAACAGATGACAGATCGAACCCCGACAAATCAAAGCCGGTCATCATTTTCTGGCATAGCCGCACCCCTTGAATGGCTTTTTCTTTATAACTTTTTGTAGAGCGGAACTGGTCGGGATAAAAACCGGTTGTCCCTTCAAAATCAACCCCCTTAATGATCGCATCGGTCATATTGACATTTTTCAGATTCGACCCGTGAAAACTCGCCCCTGTCAGATCGATTCCTGCAAACTCAGCATCGGCCAGATTGCGATAAGCCAACCCAATCCCGCGTAAATCCCCGTCCTGATAACTTTGTGTCGAATACAGCTGCACGCCTACAAAGCCAATGGTTGAGGAAAAATCCGCATAGGAGATGCGGGCATCGGTAAAATCAGCCCCCCTCAGGGTGGCCCCCGAAAAATCCGCCCCTGTCAAATCCTGCCCCCGAAAATCGGCATTCGGCATCACATTATCGCGCAATTTGACGTCGCGCAAATCCTTGTCCTGATAACTTTGCGTTGCATATAACAACGTCCCGACAAACCCCTTGCCGGTGGTATTCGAAAAATCGGCGCCGCGGATAATGGCCCCGGAGAAATCCGTCTCAAACAGCGTCGTTCCCGAAAAATCGGCACCGGTCAAATCCAGCCCCGCAAATCGACCCCCGGTCAAATCACGATTCTTCAGAATGATCCCCCGGACGTCTTTATCCTTGTAACTTTTGGTCGCGTAAAACTGTTCGGCCCTGAATTTGGTTTGGCTGAAATCGGCGTACCGGATAACGGCGTCTGTAAAATCAGTAAACTCCAAGAGACTGTCTCGGAAATCAGCGCCGCTCAAGTCGGCCCTGATAAACAGCGTATCGCCCAAGGTGCTCTGGCGAAAATCTGCCCCGCTTAGATTCGAATCGGTGAAATTTGAAGACCGATGGGACGTCTTGCCAAACACCGCGCCGGATAAATCACACAACGAAAAATCATTATGAAACAAATCCATCCCGGAAAAATCCCAGCCCGACAAATCGTTTCGACTGAGATTGACGCTGCTCAGCATCTTATTCTGATACGACAGTGTTGTATAGAACTGAGCCGGTGTAAAGCCGCCTGATGTCGTATCCCTGAAATTGACCCCATTTCCCAACACGGCGTTTGTAAACAGAGTATCTTTGAGAATTGCTCGTTCAAAAGAACCGAGCAGTTGGCGTCCGGAAAAATTGGCACCGGTCAGATTTTGCTCGCTTAAATCAAAATCAAGAACAGGCAACTGGATTTGCGAGACTGAACTGCTGAAATTCACTCCTGATAAATCTTTGTCTTTGTAGCTTTTTGTGGAATATAAGTAGCGTTTGGAAAAAAATAAAAAGGAACCACGGTCCGAACTGACGCTGAAATCCGCCCCCCGAATATCGGCATCGGTAAAGTTTATCAGATCGCCGTAACTGTTCCTAAAGGAAGCGTTGGTCAAATCGGCGCCTGTAAAATCCACATCGGTCAATTTCGCCCCCTCAAACGATGCGCCCTGCAAATTCAACTCTCGAAAGTTGGCGTTTGATAAATTCATTTCATTCAATTTCACGCCGCGGGCGTCTTTATCCTGGTAACTTTGCGTTGCATAAAACTGAACCCCTGTAAAATGTTGTGCCCCCGTAAAGTCGCACCCCGCAATCACCGCATCCGTAAAATCCGCATCGGCTAAATTCGTTCGCATCAACCCCGCGCCGGTCAGATTACACCCCGAAAAATCTGTGCCGGTATAATCGCCGCCCTCAATTTTTACCCCCGACAAGTCTTTCTGCTTGTAACTTAGCGTCGAGACCAGATTCTCTTTGGAAAAGGAATAGTTCTGGGAACCTAAGCGGGCATCGTTGATGACGGCATCGGTAAAATGGGTCTGACTGAGATCAATCTCACGCGAAAAATCAACTCCCCTGAGGTTAAACCCCGATAAATCCATAGACGACAAATCAAAAGACA
Source organism: Planctomycetota bacterium (assembly GCA_012519365.1). Taxonomy (GTDB): domain Bacteria; phylum Planctomycetota; class Phycisphaerae; order Sedimentisphaerales; family Anaerohalosphaeraceae; genus T3Sed10-213. The sequence goes on from JAAYQH010000303.1 coordinate 7,745, forward strand.
TCGGCAGCGCAATGCCCGACAAATCCTTCTCTTGAAAGCTGCGTGTGGTGATCAGTTGCTGCCGGCTGAACGTGGTATCCCAGAACTCAACGCCGTTGATTACGGCATCGGTTAAATCGGCATCGGCAAAAGAAACATGGTTAAACACACTGCCGGTCAGCGTTGCGCCGGCAAAAGATGCGTCCTGTACCGATGCATTTAAAAATGACGACCCGCTTAAATTCTGGCCGGAAAAATCAGCGCCGGACAAATTTTTAGGATGCAAAACCAACCCCCGCAGGTCTTTATCCTGATAACTCCGTGTCGAATACAACTGAGCCGCACTGAAGTTGGAGCTGCTCAGGTCCGCATAGGTAATCACCGCATCCGAAAAATCTGCATTTTGCAGCCGGCTGAACGAAAAATTCGCACCCGACAAATTACTGCCGGTAAATAGCGCCCCTTCCAGCATACTGGAGGAAAAATTTGCGAAGGATAAATCCCGACCTGAGAAATCTCCATAAGACAAGGTGAAGGCCGGCTCACTCCACCGGGCAAGGCACACCCCCGGCCTGGCCTCAATCGGCCATGTGCCCCACATCGGCTGACCCGTCCTCCAATCCAGAATATCTGCCGCACAAAGTCCGGCCGTCGTACACCAGAGAACCAACGCCGTTATGCCCGCCCTGAACATAGAACACACCCTTTCTCCAAATCAAGATGTTTCTTGTTGGACTATAAGTGGATTTTCTACCCCAAATATTAAGCTGACATTTCCCATTTGAACGTTTAAAAAATATAATTTCTCCTAACGACATTTACAATTATATAAAAATCGCTGCCGCAAGGTCAAGAAAAATCGATTCCGTGACCAATTTCCCTCGAAATCCCGTA
>JAAYQH010000304.1 GCA_012519365.1 Planctomycetota bacterium
ATCGAATCGATGCTGATGATCTCGCCGTTGAGCCGCCTGGCCAATTCGAACCCCAGCGCCCCCTTGCCCGATGCGGTCACCCCTAAAATGAGTATGTTTCGACGGTTATACATTAAACCGGAAATTGATAATATCACCGTCCTGTACGATGTAGGTTTTGCCTTCAAGGCGCATTTTGCCGGCGGCCCTGACCGCCTTTTCATCGCCGAGCTGCCGAAGGTCGTCGTAGGCCATGGTCTCAGCGCGGATAAAGCCGCGTTTGATGTCCGAGTGCACCTTGCCGGCCGCGTCTTGGGCGCTGGTGCCTTTTTCGATCGGCCAGGCCCGCACCTCGTCCTTGCCCACCGTCAGAAAGCTGATCAGCCCCAGCGTCCGATAGCAGGATTGGACAAACTTCCGCGCTGCCGGTTCGGCAAGCCCCATTTCTTTCATAAACTCTTTGCGACTCTCATCATCCAATGCCGCCAGTTCACTTTCAAGAGTCGCGCACAATGAAATGACCTCCATCCCCTCAGTGGACGAGCCGAAATCAAACGCCTTGTCGAGGTCATCTTCTGCCACATTGACCACCACCAACATCGGTTTAAGCGTCAGGAAATTCAGCGCCCGCACGATCTCCATTTCCGGCCCCTCGGTCTGCTCAATGACGCTTCGGATGGGTTTTTCGGATTCGATGGCCTCCTGCAATTTCAATTGCAGCGTCAATTCCGCCTTATCGCGGGCTTGGGTCTTGCTGGGCTTGTGGGCTTGCTTTTCGAGCCGCTCGATGCGTGTAGTCACCAATTCCAGATCGGCCAGCAGCAGTTCTGTCCGCAGTTCGTCCAAATCGCGTTTGGGGTTGACGCTGTTGCGATACGCCGGCACCGACGGATTGTCAAACGCCCGCACCACCAGCACAAACAAGTCCGCCGTGCGCCATTGGTTCAACTGCCGTCGAGCCGCGGCCCGCCCATGGTCGTCCAAAAACGACAACCCCGGCAAGTCCACGCAATCGATTGTCGCGTGTACTGTTTTCTTGGGCTGATACAGCTGCGTCAGCCAATCCAGCCGTTCATCGGGCACCGAGACCATCACTTCGTGGGCGTCGGGCGAGCCCATCGGCGCGGGTTCTTTGCCGCTAACGGCCGAAACGAGTGTACTTTTGCCCGATTGGCTTAATCCTAATATCGCTGCTTTCAATGTCAAATTCCCTTCGAATGAGTGAAAATACTCGGTGAGTATAGCCTGCCGGAGGGAATTTTGCAAGAAAGGACTCAGGATGATGGGTCGGCCAGGGTCGGGATGGCTCAGGTGATCGCCTTGGTATAAATCAATTTCGGATCATCTGTAGCGTAAAAATCCTCAATACACGCCGCACGTCGATAGCCGTTTTTTTCATAAAAGCGGTGAGTCGGACGATACAGGTCTTTTCCGGAGGTTTCGATGACCACCAGCCGCCCACCCTGCTCGGCGATTCGCTGCTCGGCAAAGGCCAGTAGCCGTGAGCCGAGGCCGGTTTTCTGCCTGTCCGGATCGACCGCGATCCAATACACATCGAACGTTCCCAGCGTGCACGGTGTAGCCCCGAAGCACACCCAACCGCCCACACGTCCGCCGGACTCGGCGACATACGACTGATAGCCGCTGCCGTCGCCGGTGGTGGCCTGCTGGAGCACTTCGTGGGCGATCGCCTCTTCATCCGGCCGGAAAAACGTTGTCCGACGGATCATCTCCAGCACTGCCGGCGTATCTGCGGCACGGGCTTTTCGAATCATCCATTCCATACCTCTAAACCCTAAAGTCGTTCTCGGGCGTTGCCCAGCATCCTATCAACAAAGTGTTCATAACTCACCCCCCCGGCAGTCAAAGCCGCCGCAAAGCCGGCCTCCGGCGAAATATCCGGATTGGGATTAACCTCAATAATATACGGACAGAGCCTTTCGTCCAGCCGAAAATCCACACGGATATAGTCGCGACAGCCCAGCACTTCCCAAGCCGCTGCCGCCAACCGGCGAACCTGCTCGGCGGTTTCCGAGGGCAGATCAGCGGGAATCTTTCGCGGCGTATGGTGATACGCAAATGAAGCGGCATCCCATTTGGCGCTGTAATCGACAATCTTGGGACGACTGTCGTCAAATGCTGAAAAATCAATCTCCGCCAGCGGCATTACGCGCGGCCTGCCGTCGCATTCGATGACAGATACATTCAACTCACGGGCCGGAATATACCGCTCAATGATCACCGGCTGGGCAAATCGCCGATGCAGCGTTGCCGCCAGAGCCTCGAGCCGGCCGGCATCCTCCGGCAGCTGCACGACCGAATCGCTGTCGATCCCCTCGCTGGCATCACAAAAAGCGGGCTTGAGGATGTACATCCCTTGCGTCAAGGCAGTGGTATCCGGTTTTTCGCCAACCGGCACCACCGTCCCTGGCGGCGTCGGCAGTCCCGAGCCGGCCAGTACCGCCTTGGCCTGAATCTTGTTCTGAGCCAGCAGCAGCGTATCGGTATCATTGCCGGTGCAGCTTTTGCCAAACGCCCGACAGACCGACGGGGCCAGCGATGCCTGCCGAACGTCGCCCAAAAATTCCTCCATCAAATTAAAAATCAGCCGTCGATCGCTGTATTCCAACACATGCGACAGATGCCGCAGGTCTTCAATCGCCGTGATGTGAGCAACATATCCCAACTCGAGACAGGCCGCCTCGACTGCCCGCACTTGATCCATCACGCCGGAACGACTCTCATACAGCGGTTCGCCGGACTTGCCGAAGGTATTATGCAGAATCAGTATCGGTTCGGGGGGGCTCATTGGGTCATCCTTGCAGGGTCTTGATGATGGTCTCCACCGCCTGCTCGTGATTCAGCCCGCAAAGCGGCACTGTCACCTGGGCCCAGCGTTCATACAGCGGCCGGCGTTTTTCATACAGGCTCTCAAGTGTTTGGCCAGGTTCAAGGACAACACCGCGTGCGTTCAAATCGTCCACTCGGCGTCGCAGTTCCTCCAGCGGCAATTGCAGATAAACCACGCGACCGCCGGCCTGCAACCTCTGCATGGCGTCGTCGTAGTACACAACACTTCCACCCGTGGCGATAACGGTATGGGCTACCTGGATACCCCGGACATAATCTCTCTCGATTTGACAAAATCCGGCCATTCCCCGCTCGTCGATCAAGTCGCGCAGGCTCTTGCCGCAGGCGGCCTGAATCAGCACATCCGTATCCAGAAACGAAAGTCCAAGCCGTTTGGCCAACAGCACTCCGACCGTGCTTTTGCCCGCGCCCGGCATCCCAATCAAGACGATATTGGATTGTCCGCTCTGCATCATACCTTTGACATCAAATTTCCAGCCGTGCACATTCACCGATTTGTCCAAGCATAATCAAATCTGCAAAGAAATCAATCTGCATTTTGTTGACGATGGACGCAGAAATTGATATTCTCTTCACCAAAAGATGCCCCTCTTGTGAAAGAATAGGTCAATCCGTTTAGTGAACCCGTGGACACAAAAAAAGCCGTTGGCAGGCCAACGGCTTATGCTGTTTATGGGGATACCACAACAGGGTTTATTTTTTCCGTCTCAACAGAAACAGTGAGCCAACGCCAAAAATTGCCAGTGTCGCCGGTTCCGGGATCACCACTGCCAGATAGGCGCCGTTGTCGGTTTCAGCACTGGAAAATGTCAGACTGCTGTAGTTTTTGTACGGCAGGCTAAAGACAGCCCAATCGTGTCCATTGATCAGATCGGTCTGAATATAGTCGGTAACGTCAATGCTCAGCCAGCCGGTCGGAACATTATTGATCGCTGCAA
>JAAYQH010000026.1 GCA_012519365.1 Planctomycetota bacterium
GTTTTTTTTGCATCGGGTGTTGTTTTTTTTGGCCCTTCAAACTTGGAAATAACTTCTTTTAAGCAAAATAGTTACAGACGTTTCCATTACGCCGTTGCGCTGCTGCAACAACAAAGTGTTGAAAATTGCACCAATTGCGATATAGTTCGTGTAAACGACGGTTAACCATCTTGTTGGAGGTCTTTGATATGAAATATATCGCGGTATGTTGCAGCCTTGCGTTTTTGTTGGGCTGTGCGGCTCGGGATACGGAGCCGCAAGCTAAAGAGCAAACCACCGCCGCCGAGTCCGAGGCGACCGAGGAGCCCGCGAGGGTCCCTACTGCGGGACAATCAGAACTACCCCAGCCGTTGCGCGTAAAAATGACGACATCAATGGGAGTGATTCATATCGAACTGAATCAGGAAAAGGCCCCCGTTACGGTCGAAAATTTCCTGACTTACGTTCGCAGCGGTTTTTATAATGGGACTATTTTCCACCGTGTAATACCCAATTTTATGATCCAGGGCGGCGGCTTTACGGCGGACATGCAGCAAAAACCCACCCGTGGGCCGATTAAAAATGAGGGGGCCAACGGCCTAAAGAATCTGCGGGGCACCATCGCGATGGCACGGTTGCCGCAGCCGGATACCGCGACCAGTCAGTTTTTTATCAATCATCGCGATAATGCGTTTCTGGATTATGCCGGGCCGGGACGCGAAGGCTACGCCGTGTTTGGCAAAGTTGTCAGTGGAATGGACGTGGTGGATAAAATTGCCGCCGTGCCGACCCATCAGGTTGGCCCTTACGGCGATGTGCCGGTCACACCGGTGATTATCGAGTCTGTAGAGATTATCAATCCCTGATAAAACGTCTTTACACATCGACAACACACTGAGCAACCCACACACCGTCGTCTCGCTGATAGACCTTCAGTTCCATATAGGTCGCTGCTTTGACGCCGATGGCTATGGGATGGCGATCGGCGTCGAGCGGTTCACCCCATGCTCGTCCGGTAAGGCGGGAGCCGTTTATTTCAACTTCAAAACGCCCGAAGACCATCTTGCGCACATCCATCTCGTAGATTAGAGCATTAAGCCAGTCGGCAAAAAGCAACTCCAGATCCTCGGCTTCGCACTGAACCTCGACGCATTCGGCCGGGCGGACATGGTCGGACTCGGTCATGACCGCCATCAGGGCATGCGCTCCCTCAACGAAGGCTTCTTCAACCGTTCGCCCCATCCCGCGGATTCCCACATCCGCTATATGCTGAAAATGTTCCCACATACCAAAGGCTAAAATCCATTTTGATTATGCCCGCTTAAGGTCGCCTTAGCGTAAAACGCTGCTCAACAAAAAAGGAGAACCGAACCGCAAAGATCAAAGATTCGACGGCTTTCGTCCGGGGACATAAGCATTTCGAAACCACTGGTAATCTTCGGTTGAACCAGAGCGAGGATCCACAGCCGACCAATTTTTTTCCTGAGCCTCGGCCATATCACGGGTCTGCTGATCGACCCATTTTCGTCTGTCGGCGTGTCCATCGGCAAAGGCAAATGTGCTGCTGTCATTGTGCAAAATAGCAAACGGATCACCCCATACAGGTTGTCGAAGATTCATATTCCAGGTGCGATGATTCCAGCCGTAGCCGTCGGTCTCTTCCAAAAAGACGATTTTGTTTGATGAATTTGAAAATTCTGAGGTCTTTCTGATTTCGACCGACATTTCGCCTGTAGGGTCACCGGATCCGGTCGGACGTCGAGACAACGCTTTTGTGATCGAATAGGTGCGATAACCGCCTATCCATAACCCCGGCGGATTGGCGGTTCTGCTGTTGAGCGGATAGACCGCCCGATCAAGATAGCGTTTGTCCGCCGGGCAATTGTCCGCCTGGGGGTTTTGGATGTAAGGCCATAAGGCCCCGCGTTCGTACCCGCGGACTTTGTCATCGATATTATCATTTCGATTCTCGCCGTTGGGGCCCATCGGACGACCGACCCAGTTATGCACTCGAATGTTGCTGCTTTCTCCCCAAAAGGCGCGGTCATACACGGAATAGCCCGCATTGGCCCCCAGTTCATCGGATGTATCGCCATCCATAAAGGAATCGTTGTGCTCTGTAGCGTATAAAAGCCATGCCTTGCACAATTGGCTGACATTGGCCAGGCACCCCGCCGAAGTGGCATAGCGTTTAGCGTTTTTAAGGGCCGGTACCACGATGCTCATCAGCAATGCGACAATGGCAATAACGACAAGCAGCTCAATCAGGGTAAAGGCTTTTGTATGTGAGGTGAACTTCATACACTCCCTTTCAACATATAAATTGGTCTGGTGAATTGTTCGATATACTTTTATGA
>JAAYQH010000305.1 GCA_012519365.1 Planctomycetota bacterium
GGGTTCGGAATGACAATGGGGGAGGTGGGGTTTTAATAGATTCCTCTCTGCGCTCGGAATGACAATAGGACGGTCGGAATGACAATAGGACGGTCGGAATGATGGATTAGTTGGTGTTGTTGAGGGGGGCGGTCAAAGGAAGATAGCGTTTGAATGAAACGGAACAGACCAGAGGTTCGCTGCTTTTTTGAGGTTGACACCGCCGCCGCCGACAGTATAACGGAACAGCACACCAGGACAATCACGAATGACCGATGCTGCCGATGTTATGCGCTGAATCGAGGCGGGCTCGGCGGCCGTTGTCCGGCATGGGAACGTGATAAAGCGTGAATGAACTTTTTAATTGTTGCAGGGAGTATTAAGCGATGGGCTTTCCTTATACACGAATGCGGCGGCTGCGCCAGTCGGCCTCGATGCGGCGGCTGGTGGGTCAGGTGCAGTTGACGGCGGCAGATTTTGTGTACCCGCTGTTTGTTTGTCCCGGCACCCAACTCAAAGTTCCCATCGACTCGATGGCGGGGTGTTTCCATTTTTCTGTCGACCGGGTCATCGAGGAGGCAAAAGCCGTTGCGGCACTGGGCATTCCGGCGGTGCTGCTGTTCGGGCTGCCGGACAAAAAGGACGCTGTCGGCTCAGAGGCCTGGTCGGCGGATTCGGCGGTTTGCCGGGCAGCCGGGGCGATCAAACAGGCCGTGCCCGAGCTGGTAGTGATGACCGACGTGTGTCTGTGTGCCTATACCGACCACGGCCATTGCGGCCTGCTCAAAGACGGCCGAGTCGATAACGACGGCACGCTTGAACTGCTGGCAAAGACGGCCGTTGCCCATGCCCGGGCTGGTGCGGATGTAGTGGCACCATCGGATATGATGGACGGACGGGTGTTGTGGATTCGCCGGGCCCTGGACGAGGCAGGACTGACGGATACGGTGATTTTGTCCTATGCTGCCAAATTTGCCTCGGCTTTTTACGGTCCGTTTCGCCACGCCGCCGGCAGCGCCCCGGGCAAAGGCGACCGCAAAAGCTACCAAATGGCCCCCGATGGCGGCACACAAGCGCTGCGGGAAATTGCCCTTGACATTGAGGAAGGGGCCGATATGGTCATGGTCAAGCCCGCGCTGGCGTATCTGGACATCCTCCATCAGGCCAAAGACCGTTTCGACGTGCCGCTGGCGGCCTATAACGTCTCCGGCGAATACATGATGATTCATGCTGCCGCCCAGCAAGGCCTGTGCGACCTGCAACAGACCATGCTCGAAACGCTTCTTGCAATCAAACGCGCCGGTGCGGATTTTATTATCACCTATTTTGCCAAGGCCGCTGCCGAGATCGTCAATCGTTAAACCCCGAATTTCGGCGGCCTTTGGCCCTGCCGGGGACAGGTCTCAGGGGCGTATTGCAGGTTGGCCGGCCACCTCGCGGCCTGTGCTCTCAAAAAACAATGCGCACCGGTTTTTTTTTGAATTCGCGAACAGTGGGCAAAATCTCATAATCCGCTGCGCCGTGTATTTGGCAGAAACTGCCCACAAAGGCATCTATTTGCCCCAGCGTCTGTGCGTGAAACATTGCGTACAATGCATACGGCCACTCGGCGTACCGCTGCCGGCGATAGCAATGCGTGACCGCGGGAATTCGCGCCAGCTCACCGCCGAGCATGTCAATTCGTCCTTCATCAGCCGCCACGCATACCATCGCATTGGCGGCATACCCGAGACGTCGATAATCCACCACCGCCGTAATCTTGCCGAGGACACCTTTGTTTGCCAGCGAACGCAGCAATTCAACCGGCGTTTTTCCGCTTGTCTTTTCCAACAGGCAGTCAAACGGCCGGGCCGCCAGCGGCAATTCCTGCTGGATCGCTTCAAGGGCCTGCTTTTCCTGCGTCGTTAACGGTACTGGCAGCGGCGTCTCTACGATACGGCTGATCGGCTTGTCCGGCGTGAACCACATTGGCCCCGGCCCGCTCGGATCAAATCGCACGTCCAATTTGTAAATTGTTTCGGCGGCAAAGGGGTAAAATGTAAATCCGGTCTTGCGCCGTAGCCATTCGAGCGCGTCGTCAATCTCTGCCGCCGAGCCGCCTTGCAGCGTAAACCACAGATTCAGTTGTCCATCGCGCTGGTAATTATGCGACACCCCGCCCAGCGAACTGACCGTTGCAGCGGCCTGTTCAATTTGCACTTCCCCAATCGCCGCCCCAACCAGCACCGCCACACGGCCCAGTGCCCGATAGTTCACTTGCCCCCGATACCCCCGAATCAATCCCTCGGTCTTAAGCCGCTCGATTTCGGCCAGAAGGCGCTCTTGGCGGCACCCCAACCGCTCGGCCATCACCTCAAATGGCTGTTCGCACAGCGGTAGCGGCTCTTGAACCGCTCGCAGTACCGCCTGTTCGAATGGCTTTAATGCGTTCATCGCCCCTCCTTCTTTTGCTGTGCCCGCAAACAGATCGGATCCTCGCCGTACACGCTGCCGCTTGCCGACAGAGCCCGCGCCCGACAGCCGCGACACAGCTTCACATACTCGCACCGTCCGCAGGCCCCCTCATAGCGGCTCAAATCACGAAGACCGCACAGCAGCGGCGAGCGCTCCCAGATATGCCCAAAGGTGTAATTTTCCTTGACCAGATTGCCTGCCGACAGTTCCAGGAAGCCGCACGTCTGCACATCGCCCTTGCGACTGATAAAAACAAACTCCGTCGCGGCCAAACACCCGCCCACCTTCTCGGCCTTAGGGAGATGCCGCTGTCGGGCCACCCGCGCAAACTGCGGCCCGCAGGTCAGCCGCATCTCGATCGGCAATGTCGCCTTGAGGTCCGCCAGCCGTTCCAGTACCCGTTCATACTCTTGCGGCTCCAGCAGCAGCTGCCGAATTGCATCGCCGCGTCCGACCGGCACCAGCACAAACGGATTCCAGCACGTCGCCCCCAACGATACCGCCAGTGCGGCGATCGACTCGAGCGAATCCACGTTCAGCCGCGTCAGCGTCGTATTGATTTGAAACCGAATCCCCGCATCATTGGCCGCCTGGACCGCCTGCATTACCAACGCAAACGCCCGCTCGTGCTGCCGAAAGCTGTCATGGGCAAGGCTGTCGGCCCCATCCAGCGAAAATGAAAACGACAACAACCCCCGCTTTTTCAGCTCAAGCATTGTCTGGCGATCCAGCCCCGCGCCGCAGGTTGCCATCACCGGACGCTGCCCCAACGAACGCGAATAGGCGACCAGGTCAAAAATATCTTCGCGCATCATCGGCTCACCGCCGGTAAAGATCAGCAAACACCGGGTATAATCCGCCACCTTCCGCAGGATCGCCTTGCAAGCCGTCGTATCCAGCGGATCGGTACCATGCTCAACCGCCGCTGCTCGACAATGCCGACAATGCAGCACACAGCGCCCCGTGACCTCGAAGGCCGCCACTTTAGGTTTTATCAGGGTGGGATTCATCAACACGAAAGGGTTATTTCATTTTGCTGACCAAATACGCCGCAAAAACGCTCAACACCATCAAGTAATCAAGGTCTTGCAGGCTGTAATGCGGATGTTCGGTGGAGTTTTCAATATAAATAATACCGTAATTGTTCTCCTGCAGCATCACGGGGCAAATCATCACCGAGCGAATCCCGCGTGCACTGATTTGGCGGGGCAGTTGATGAATCAGCAGATACAGATTTTTCTCGATTGCCTCGCTCAGACTCTTGGGCACGGCTAAGTCAATCCGTTCAATATGTTCCGTGCTGATTTTACGGCCGCCCTGAATCTCCGCCGGCCCGCTCGGATCATGCCGAAGCGACAGCCAGATATTCAACGCGCTAAACTGGCGGAACAAAACGTCCATCAAACTTTTATAAAACACATCAAACGTTTTTTGTCCACCGAGAGTTTTGACCGCGTCGTGAAGATGGTGCATTCGGTGGGCGGGAAACCGAATCGGCGGGGCATCGGCAGCGTCGATTTTACGATCCACCGTGTGCAGTTCACGACGAATACGGCCCTCTCCAACGAGCGTATCTTCCAGATTCATCCGCCGTTGCTGGTCCTCGTCTTCCTCAAGACTGACCCGGATCGTAAAGTCGGCGATGCAAATAATGTCGTTGTGCTTCAATTCTGCCCGGTGGACGGCCTGGTCGTTCAAATAGGTCTTATTTGCCGAGCCGAGATCCTCGATGATCCAGTCTCCGTCTTTGGTGGTGTAAAAAACAGCGTGCTGGCGGGAAACGGCCTTGTCCGGCAAAAACACCTGACTGCCCATCTGTCGTCCCACATACACAGGCCCCCGATCGAACTTCAATTCGTTTACGCTACTGGTGCCGAGACTTACAAAAAGCCGCATAAAATCCTCTCTATATCTATTTACTGGGTTATTCCCAATATAATTATATAACCTTTATCCCTTTTGTCAAAGCCCGTACCACTGAAAATGCTCAATTTCATGATTTGACCGATTGGTTTTTGTTTGAGGATTCAGGAGTGAGGGGTTACAATTCAGCTGTTGGAACTCAATCCTATCGGGGTTTTGTTCTATGAGACAAACATCAGAAGTGTAAACTTATCTGGAAAGGGATGGCAATGGAGCAAACGGCCTCGACGGTGTCGCAGACTTCGCAAAAACCCAAAATCCTGCCTGCCGGGGATGTCTTTCCCTTTATTTTGCTGGCCAGTTGTTTTGTGTGGTGGGGCATTGCCAACAATATGACCGATCCGCTGGTCAAGGCCTTTACCGATATTTTTAAGGGCCTGAGCAATTTTCAGTCGTCCCTGATTCAATTTGCCTTTTATGGTGCCTATTTCGGACTGGCCATCCCCGGCTCGATCATCGCTCGCAAATTCGGCTACAAATGCGGCGTTCTGGTGGGCTTGGGGCTGTATATCCTCGGTTGTTTTTTGTTTTACCCGGCCAGCCTGATTCAGCAGTTTATTCCGTTTTTGATTGCGTTTTATGTCTTGGCCGGCGGGCTGTCCATTCTCGAAACCAACGCCAACCCTTATGTGCTGGCCCTTGGTCCGGAAGAAACCGCCACCCAGCGGCTCAATCTGGCCCAATCGTTCAATCCGGTCGGTTCGGTCATCGGCACGATTTTGTGCCAAATCCTGATTCTGGCCAAACTCGAAGAACTCAAGGAACAATCCGCCGCCGCGACCACTGCCGAGCAGTTACGCCTCCTCCAAAGCCAGCAACTGGCGATCGTCATCACCCCCTATTTGATCGTCGGCGGCATTCTCGTGGTTATCTGGATATTGATTGCCAGGACGAAGATGCCCTATGTCCTCGAATCAGACAAGAATGTCCATTTTGTTGCCACGGCCAAACGCCTTTTGAAGAATCCCAATTATGTCTTTGCAGTTGTCGCGCAGTTCTTTTATGTTGGTGCACAAATTTCGGTCTGGACCTTTACCGTGTATTACATCCCCGATCAGTTGGGGCTGTCCGGCAGTGAGGCTCTGAAGTATTTTCACACCCCGGCGTTAATCATTTTCGGCCTGTTTCGCTTTATCAGCACAGCCGTGATGAGCCGTGTCCCTCCGCACAACGTGCTCACGGTGATGGCCATCGCCGGTGCGATCTGTACGGCGATCGTGATCACTGTCGGAGGA
>JAAYQH010000306.1 GCA_012519365.1 Planctomycetota bacterium
AAGGGACATGTACAATGTGCTCATAAAATCGCTGAGCCTCCTGTTGACGACCGAACATAAGGACCGATTGGACGTTTTGCCAGTTGACCGACCGAATCTCCGGAACGGCTAAATCTTGAGTATCCAGTATAACAATTAATCGCATAGAGCAAGGTTGCCGGGAGGCGCGGACCAGCGTCTGTCCACAGCCGAAAAAAAGGGCGATGTCCGTGTCGGGAGGAATAGAGGCCGCTTCGTGAGACGAGGTATCGAGAACAGTCAGCGGCAGTCTTATCTGCAATTCATCAATCATCTGATGAGCAAGGGGGCCTTTGTTCCGGATAACAACCGCAGTGCGGGCCCGATGGCTTCGAATCACGTCGATCATGGATTTGAGGATGTCCTGCTCCGGATTCATTTGAAGCGAACGCAACAGCAGTTCCACCGCCGGGCCGAGCAGGTCTTTTTTCAACAGACAATCAGCAGCACGATGCAGCATATCCACATTAAGCAGGCCGCGGGCATCCATCTGATCAAACAAACCGATGGCTTGGGCCGCCCTGCCTTCCTGCAGGTACGCTTCGCACAAATTCCATTGTACCTGGGCCAGTTGTTCATCCGAACAAAACCGGCAGGCCTTTTCGTACAAGGCAATAGCCTGCGGGCCTTTGCCCAGACAAAACAAAATGGTCGCGGCATCATTGATGGCCTGCCCATCCTGCGGCCGATAAGACAGATAGTCATTCAATACACCCAACGCCTGGTCATAGCGACCCGACTCGGCCAGCGCAAGGGCCTGCTCGTGCATTGCCGTAAGCTGTTGTGAATCCATGTTTGTACTCCCGGTTCAAAAAACGATTTTATGCACGTTGTGTATGCAAACGGCGTGCCTGTTTTGACAACAGCTGTTTTTGGCTTGTTTTGGGCCGCGGAGGGCATCTGGTTGCCAGGGGTTGTCAAGTTTTCAAACAGTCAGTGCTGTCAGCCCTGAAAATTCTGCCGTTTGCTGAGAGGTTTTCTCCGTCCAGGGGTTTTTCTCGAACATTGCGAACAATTCATTGATTCGCAGAAGCTGTGCCGACAGCGGATATCGCCTCTCCACAAAATCGCGATACCGCTGAGAATCATACTGCGGCTCAACAATCCGCCGGCAAAACTCCTCGGGTGTGGTAAACAAATAGTCTCGATCGAACAACGCCTCGGCGCCGGGAAAATGGGCAATTATCGGTTTGACCCCTGTGGCCATTGCCTCCAAAATCCCCATAGGACACCCCTCGATCACACTGGTGGAAACCAGATACTGTTTGTCAGCCAGCCAGCGGGGAATGTCGTCCTGAAATCCGTCATAGACAATCACGTCCTGTAATCCCATGGTCGAGAGCGTATGTTCATAATAATGCTGCATCACCAATTCCTTGACCCGCCCGGCGATAAAAAGTCGATACTGCGGATCAATCTTTTTTAACGCGGCCATGCATTGAAACAGCAGCATAGGGTTTTTGACCATGCGAAGCGCGCCGATAAAGGCGATGTTTTTGCCGGGGCGGCGCGAGGTGTAGGGGTAAGCCTCCAGATTGACGCCGTTGGGAATATTGACAATGGAAACACGTTTGCGAATATCCGGCCGCCAGTGCTCCAGCGCCTTATGGACCCAGGGATTGCCGACGGTAACCAGCGCATCGACAGTCTTCCAGTTAATCTGGGTCGGCCAGGGTTCGTACGCCTCGTACCGATGCAGCCGAATAATCGTGCGGCAGACTTTCGGCAGCGCTGTTCCAATCTGAGCCAGATTGGTGCACCACTCAAACCACGAAATATCGCTCCATCGCATCAGATCTGCCAGTTGTTTTTCGGTTCCGCTCTCAAATACCCGCACCTCATACCGTTGACAAGCAAAATCCAGGATATCATTGAGAAAATTCGCACCGTCGCCGCCGATAAAAAAAGCGATCTTAGGGCGTCTGGACCGCAGTGCAGTAATCCGAGCATCGAGTTTGACTGCGTCAGGCAACGCGTGTCGCCCTCGATGCAGCGCTTCCATTGCGGAGGCCAGGTCGTTTTGCGCAATAAAACCATCGGCGATTTCGTGAACCAGTGTCTCGTCCAGCAGCTCTTCCAAACAGAGCGTCTCAAACCACCGCATCGCCTGCCAGGGTTGACCAGCAGCCAGATACGCCCTGACCAAATGACGATAGGCTCGAACAGGGCAGACCTCTGAATCAATAGCACGGCGAAAATAGTGAATCGCCTCGTCGAAGCGTCCCTGCGCGTACAAGATCTCCCCCGCCTCATCCCAGGCTGCACCGTTATTGGGACACTCTTTCAATAACGTCTGTGCCTGTGTCAAAGCGGCCTGGTCAAGGCCCGTGTTTGCCTGATGGGGTGCTTGCTGACATAAATTATCGGATTTCATTGGTTCATGCTTTCTTTCTCAACAGCGGCATTCTGTCACTGGGTGGCAGATGAAATTAGCTCAAAAAATCCAAAAGCGACAAATTAAACATCTTTGAGGCCACATTCAGTGACATCTCATAGAGGAGTAAATAACGTGCCAAATCAATCGCAACCTGCGTAATATCCGCATCATTCAGACGGCTGATTTCGTCATCGGTATTGAGCTTCATCTCTTCGATGCTGTCTCTGAGACTGGTCAGAGTTTGAATACGCCCGCCGACAATTGGAAACGCGCGGACGACTTTCTCTTCGACTTGCTGCATCAACATAACCGTATCGTTCATCATTTTGCTAATCTGTGCATCGGATAGGTTTTCAGTATTGTAAAGCAAATCGCGCGCACTGATCAATACACTGAACATATCAAACGTGCCTTCCGCCCGCACGGGGATTTTGCCCTCGGCGGTGATGTTTGAGGCATCCACATAGAGTATTTCTTGAGTGGTCGGATTAATCACCGCCACATTGGTTTTATTCGCATCGGTGACCGCGACCCAATGTTCGCCGTCAAGGGATAATTCATAACTGCCGGCCGATTCTCGAATATTCAGAAGGACATCGCCGCGGATGCTGCTGGTGCCGGTTCCGGCCGCAGCGCCGGTCTCGCCGTAAAACGTCAAATCCCGTGTACCATCGGCGCCGAACAAACTGTCGCCGACCAGCAAAGCCGACATTTCCAGCCCTTGGACCACCTCGACCTTCTGTTCCTCACTACTGCCCTGATAAGTCACGCGTGTGATATTACCCTGACTGTCTCGCTCGACCGCATAAGGCGCCACGCTTGCCTCGGCTCCTCCAAACAGGTACTGATTCAGCCGCTCGGTATTGCACAGGACGACCAGTTGTTCCAGGGCATTATTCAGATCGGCCGCGAGGGTATGGCGAAGTTGCTGGCTGGTCGTGCCGGACAGCGTCGCGGTCAAGGACGCCCGGGCCTTTGAAAGCTCGTCGGTAATACTTTGGACGACCGAT
>JAAYQH010000307.1 GCA_012519365.1 Planctomycetota bacterium
CCCGACAATGCCACATCGTCGTTGCGGCGCAGGTAACTGGCGTAGGTTAAAATAACCCCGAACCCGACACTGAGTGAAAAGAAAATCTGTCCGGCCGCGGCCAGCCAGACACTGGGATCGCTGAGGGCCTTCCAGTCTGGATTCCACAAAAACCCAAGCCCGTTGATCACGTTGTTTTCCGGCCTTGTCGGATCCGGCGCCCCCAGCGTCAAAACCCGCACCGCAAGAATCACCGCAATCACCACCAGCAGCGGCAGGGCCCACTTGCAGAACCGCTCAATGCCTCGACTGATGCCGAATCCCACCACAATCACATTGATGGCGAAGCTGATCAGAAAGAACAAATACGCTGTTGCGATCCCGCTGAAGTGCTCGTTGTGAACCAGCCCCTGATAGCCGCATAAAAAGTCTGCCATGGCCGTCGAATCCGTACAACCGGCATACTTGCCGGTAATCGCAAAAACGCTGTAGCCCAGCAGCCAAGATTCGACATAGGTATAAAAGGTAAAAATGACAACAGGTCCGAATATCCCGATTACCCCGAAGTATTTGATAAAGCGGTTTTTTTGCCACATGGTGTGGAACACGCCCGGTGCGGTGCTGTGGCCGAACCCGCCGCCGAACCGCCCGATGGTCCACTCAATCCACATCAACGGCAGACCCAACAGAAAAAAAGAAATGAAATAGGGGATCATAAACGCACCGCCGCCATTTTCGGCGGCCACCCCGGGGAAACGCAGAAAATTACCCAGGCCGACAGCGCTTCCGGCCACCGCCAATACAATCCCCAAACGGCTTGACCAACGCTGCTGCGTCATCCGATTGGCTCCCACAAAAACTAAAATTCACTGATTACAATGCAAAGAAACCTATTAAAACACTTACGGCAACGCCGCCTCATCCCTCTGATCACATTTTTATGGTTGCATGATGAGGTTTTATTTTATTCCTAATGTTTTCAAACTGTCGCGCTCGACAATACTGCGCAGTTTCTCACGGGGCACCTGCGGCAGATGCGTATCGGCCAGCATCTTATTAAACCCCAGCAGCGTCTCAATGCAGTGGTCCGGTTCAGCAGAAGGAAAGCCGCTGCCAAACAGCAGTTTGTCCATCACACCGGCCTCATAAGCTCCCATGATCAGATTGTAGACCTGCCATATCTTTTGCGGATGAATCGTCAGGTCGGCAAACACATTCTCATGCTTGCCAAGCAGGCACAGAGTCTGCAAATAAAACGGCAACCCCATGCGGCCGATGACGATCCGAAGCCGCGGAAACAGCCGCGCTACCTCATCCAGCAGCCACGGCTGAGCATAGCCCATGGTTGCCGTCTGCGAAAACGGCGGACAGTTATGGAAAAACACAATCAGTCCCTCCTGTTCGGCCGCCTCGTACAACTGAAGTGCCCGGCTGTGCGCTGGATGAAAGTCCTCTTCTGCGCAATACAAGACCACTCCCACCATCCGCTCTTGATTTTTCAGCGATTTGAGCCGTTTGGTCGTTATGTCATTGTCCAGCGGGTTTACAGCCGCAAAGCCGTAGGCTTTGGGCGTTTGACGCAGGTATGTTTCCAGATCGGCGTTCCACTCATTGCGCTGCGGCCCTGCGCCGGCCAGAACAAAGCACGCGTCCACATTTTTACACAGACGCTGATGCTCTTCGGTCAGCTTGCCACGCTCAGAGCACTGCAGATGCGTATGGCAATCCACAATCATAGTCCATCCTTAATTTGCTCAAGGAAACCCTTGTTGATATCCTTATTTTCGGCTACATTTTACTCATCCCAATGCGTACAGTAAAGCCAAAAGACAAACGCTGTCAAGGACTTTTAGACATTGCCGCCAAAAGAAGATATACAAAAACGTAAATGGGTCGTGCCCATCCGATGGTCTTACGGAGAGCGAAAGGGAAGCAGCATCCAGGCTTTTGAAACAGTAGAAAGGACGTTGTGAATGTGGGACTTGCCGGCACCCAAACCGGTCAAATTGATCTGCGGCATCCTGGCCAGTGATGCCGAGGCACTCGAGGCGGCCCGTGATCTCTTAACCCGGACGCTGGGACGGGCCGATTGTGTCAGTCAGATATGGCCGTTTGATATGACCGCCTATTATGCGGAACAGGCCGGACCGGAGATTCTGCGCCAATTTGTCGCCTTTGAGCAATTGATCGACCCCGGCAGGCTGGCCGCCGTCAAACACACCACCAACCGGCTTGAGCAACGGTTGGCCCACACGTTGCAGCGGCCGTGGCCGCGGCCGGTCAATTTTGACCCCGGCCTGATTGAGCCGAGTAAACTCGTGCTGGCCTCGACCAAGAACTTTGCCCATCGCGTCTATATCGGCGACCGGATGTACGCCGAAGTAACGATGACCTATGTCCGCGGCACCTGGCAGACCTTCCCCTTTACCTTTCCCGACTTCAAGAGCGGCCGCTATGACGCGTTCTTCAACATCGTTCGCCAGCGCCTTGTCGAACAGCAAAAGCAAACCCCGCCGCAAGAGGCCTAAACTCAACCGCCCCTAAACAGGACCGACCATAAGGATGACGATGAGGATGTCTTATGAAGATATCTTTTGAAGGATTTCGTCGGGGATATCAAAGTTGGCATACAATTCCTGCACATCGTCGTGATCCTCAAAATCTTCCATCAACGCCAAAATCCGCTGAGCCAGGTCCGGATCGCTGATGGTGACGGTGTTTTCAGGCATCATCGACAGCTCGGCGCTGTTAAGGGGGATGTGTTTTTCCTCCAGCGCTGCTTTCAGATCGTCATAGGCATCCGGCTCGCACGTTACTTCATACAACTCGCCGGTGTTCTCGATATCGTCAGCTCCATTGCTCAGGGCGATCTCCATCAGAGTATCCTCATCGATATCGCTGGTCTTGACGGTAATCACGCCGCGTTTTTTGAACATCCAACTGACACAACCGGTCGCGCCGAGCGAGCCGCCGCGCCGCTCAAAAATCTTTCGGATTTCCGGTGCTGTGCGGGTGCGGTTGTCGGTCAGACCCTCCACCATAATCGCTACGCCGCCGGGGGCATAGCCTTCATACAGCACCTCTTCGTAGGTGACGCCGCCCATTTCACCGGTTCCCTTTTTGATGGCCTTTTCGATGGTGTCTTTGGGCATATTAGCATCTTTGGCCTTGTCGATAGCGTACCGCAGCGTCAAATTGGCCGCAGGGTCTCCGCCGCCGGCCTTGGCCGCAACGATAATCATCCGCGCAATCTTGCTCCACAATTTCCCGCGTTTGGCGTCGTTAGCCGCCTTTTTATGTTTGATTCCCGCCCAATGCGAATGTCCAGCCATAATGATTTCCTTAGTGATACGTGAATTCTTAAACAAAACGCAATGGAATTAAATGCTAAGCACTACGTTCTAACAAAACGTTACTCTTGAATCCCAACGGACTATTGTTCTGACCTCAGAGCTAATGGATGACCTTATTTAACGGATAGGTAAAAATCCCCGACGCGCCGGCACGTTTCAATTGCGGAATCAATTCTCGTTCAATCCGTTCTTCAACCAGCGTTTCAACCGCCACATATTCCGAATCGGCCAGCGGCGAGACCGTCGGGCTTTTTTCCGACGGCAGGATGTCGAGGATTGCCCCCAGATTCTGTTTATCCACGTTGAGTTTCAGACCCACCAGCGTCCGCGCATCTATTGCAGCATTGAGCAAAATAGCAATGTTTTCGATTTTATGCCGCTTAAACGCATCCTGCCACGCCTCGTGACAGGCAATAAATCGCGTCGTGGATTCCAAAATGGTATCGATAATCCGCAGATTATTCGCCTGCAGCGACGAACCGGTCTCGGTCAATTCCACAATACCGTTGACCAGCCGTGCCTTGACCTCGGTGGCGCCCCAGCTGAACTCTACTTTGACCTTGATGTTTTTCTGCTCAAAGTAACGACGCGTCGTATTGACCAGTTCGGTCGCAATGATCCCACCGGCCAGATCTTCGGGTTTTTCCACGGACGACTCATTCGGCACGGCCAGTACCCAGCGAGCCGGATTGGAGGTGGCCTTGCTGTATCGCAGTTCGCACACCTCATGCACATCCGAGGCGTTCTCCATAATCCAGTCATATCCGGTAAAGCCGGCGTCCAGCACGCCTTCTTCCACATACCGGCTCATCTCCTGAGCACGCAGCAGGATTAACTGGATCTGCGGATCATCAATCCGCGGAAAATAACTGCGTTCAAAGCCAGAGATATTAAACCCGGCCTTTTCAAACAATTCGAACGTGGCGTTCTGAAGACTGCCTTTAGGAATACCCAGTTTCAATACTTTTTCAGACAATGTTGTGATTCCTTTACAATAAACCTGTCATTTTGCCTGGCTCAAACGGGCCGTTAATCCGCTCACGCGGTGTTACTTTTTGGAGGTTTTTTTCTGAGTCGTTTTTTTCTTTTTGGTATTTTTGCTTCCCGAGCCGGCGCGGGAGGCTGTTTTGGCGCGGGTCGATTTGGTGTTTCTGCCCTCAGCCTCAGCACGCAAAAACACATAAAACGGATACGCATCAGCGGCCGCAATATGTCGCTCAAGGAAGCTTTCGATCTCCTGAATCGTCGCTTCCGGATGCACCAACTCCTTGTCCCGCAGGTACTTGACCATCGGGTCAGTCAGCGGGATGGCATGGCCGCCCAGCGCGGTCAAAAACGTATAAGCCGCTGCGAAGTGTGTAATGCCTGCCAACTCGTCCAGTTCTTTTCTGGCCTGCCGTTTGCCCTCCCCGCCCAGCGGCTGAAGGCTGACTTTGTCGTATTTTTCAAAGATGGCGTTTAGAGTCGCTGTCAGGGCCTGTGCCGAGGCTGCTGCTGCGTCGGACGTGTCGCCGAAAACCTCCAAAATCTCTTCCGGTCGCGACACCCGCAGATCATTCATATCCACAAAATGGTCGCGCACACGCCGATGGATTTTGACAGCGTTGGTCTCGGTGGTAAAGGCACTGATAAAGGCATAGACGATCGCATCGACCGGATCGCTGTACGTCGGCGGCACAACCGGATCGGCCGAAGTGCTTAATGTCTTGAACAGAGATTCGATTTTAGGGCTGTAGTCTTTACTATTCTTCATCGCCTTGACCTTTTCTGATTAAGGGCTCTGCGGTTCGTCCTCGTCCGAGTCGTCCAATTCGAAGTTTTGCTCGGCACCCTCTTCAAAGGGCTGCTCATATTCCCGACGCGCCCGATCAATCAGATCCAGCGTCTGGAGTGTCTTTTTCATTTTCGTATCCAGTTCAAACCGCAAATGCGGACAGACGCGCCCTGTCAAATCGCGTCCCAATGCCGCCTGAATAGGGCCGGCGGCGTGCTGTATCGCAGCAAAGGTTAACTTGCCTGCCTTTTCGTCAACGCCGAAGATGCTGAGATACACCGTGGCGTTTTTCGTATCAGGCGATATCGAGACTTCCGTCACGCTAATCAGCCCCATGATTCGCGGGTCGCTTAGTCGATTCTGAATCGTATTGCTGACTGAATCTCGAATCACACGCGCTATCTTCAGTTGTCGTCTTGATTTCGCCATATTTATACGCACACGTTGTACGTACTGCTGAAACGCCGTCTTGACGTTCGCAATGTAAAAACCATATCCAAAAAGCCGTTTTGAAAACCCCTTCCGACTTACGTGTTAACCCTCTGACCGATGACCTACAGCGTTTGCCGTTTGACTTGGACCACCTCGAACGCCTCCAGCACATCATCAACCTTCACGTCGTCAAAGCCGGCGATCTTGATGCCGCATTCCAGCCCGGCACGCACCTCACGTACATCGTCTTTGAAGTGCTTGAGCGATTCAATCGTGCAATTGTCTTTGACGACGATATTGTCGCGAATCAATCGCAGCTTGGCGTTTTTGGGGACAACGCCGTTGGTCACATAGCAGCCTGCAATCGTGCCGATGCTGGAAACCTTGAAAATATTTCGCACGACTGCCCGGCCGAGTACTTTTTCCTCGGTTTCCGGCTCGAGCATGCCGATCATCGCCGCCTCGAGATCCTCCGTGATGCGATAAATTATGTTGTACAGTCGGATATCGACGCCTTTGCTCTCGGCCAATTGACGCACCCGATCTTCGGGAACCACATTAAACCCAATGATAATCGCCCCGGATGCCTCGGCCAGCACCACATCGCCTTCGTTGATGCCCCCGACGCCGCTGTGGATAATCCGGACCCGCACCTCATCGGTACTCAGGTCGGTCAGATATTTATGCAGCACATCTACCGACCCCTGCACGTCAGCCTTGACAATCAGGTTCAATTCTTTGATATGGCCCGCGGCAATATGACTGAACAGATTGTCCAGCGTAATTTGCGAGCGTTGGGCCAGAGTCTGTTCACGGCTGAGCCGCTGCATCTCTTCGGCGGCCTGTTTGGCTTCATTGATATCCTCAAGGCAATAAAACTTATCGCCTGCCTGGGGCACGCCATCCAGACCGGTAATCACCACCGGCATCGACGGCTCGGCGGTCTTGATGCTGCGCCCCCGACTGTCGTTAATGCTGCGAACATGCCCATAGACACCGCCGGCCAGGATTACATCGCCCTTATCCAGATGCCCTTCTTTAATCAGCACCGTTGCAACCGGTCCTCGGGTGGAGGACATATGCGACTCCACCACCCATCCCATACCCGGAATGGTCGGATCGGCCGAAAAATTCAAATCCTCCGCGGTAAAGTCAATATATTCCAGCAGTTCCTCAATCCCCTGTCCCGTTGCGGCACTGGTGGGGATCACCTCGGTCGTGCCGCCCCATTCTCGCGGCGTCAGCTCATGCTCGGCAAGCTGTCCGTAAATGCGATTCACATCCACGCCCGGCAAATCAATCTTATTCAAGGCCACCAAAATGGGCACTTCAGCCGCTTTGGCGTGATGAATCGCCTCAATGGTCTGCGGCATCACCCCGTCGTCGGCGGCCACGACCAAAATGACAATATCGGTCATATGCGCCCCGCGCGCACGCATCGCCGTAAAGGCCTCGTGGCCGGGCGTATCCAAAAACGTGATCTTTTTGCCGTGAATCTCAATCTGATAAGCCCCGATATGCTGGGTAATGCCGCCCGCCTCACCGGCAGCAACATCGGTTTTTCGAATGCGATCCAGCAGGCTGGTCTTGCCGTGGTCCACATGCCCCAGCATCGTAACCACCGGCGGGCGTTTTTGCAGATGCGGACGCGGACGATGGGCAAATCGTTCTTCAATCTGCTCCAGCAAGGTCTGTTTCCGCTCAACCACCAGCTCAGTTCCGAACTCCAACGCGACCAACTCTGCCGCCTCGGTTGAAATCGTTTGGTTGGCAGTAGCCAGAATGCCCTGACTCATCAATAATTTGGTGATGATATCGCCGGTCTTGACCGCCAAGGCCGCCGAGAGGTCCTTAACGGTAATCGGTTCGTGAACAACCGTCTTTTCGGGACGTTCCACCGTAAGGCCGGCATCGTCGGCGCTGCGCGCCTCGATCCGTCGAGACGGTTTAGCACGCTTGCTGGCGCCGCCGGCTGCCGCCAGACGCGCCTGGCGTTCTTCCAAATCGCGCAAGCGAACCCGCTTGAGGTCCGTGCCGCGGCTGCGGCGGACGCCTTCGTCGCCGGAATCTTTGCGACGCCCGTGCGTTTTGATTTTTCCGGCTTTTTTCCCTTTCCCCGGTACCGGGCCGGCGGGCACCGACGGCAATGGCGCGGCCGTTGTCGGCGATTTGGCGCGCGGCTTATGCCCGCCACGCCGTCCATCGGGGCGACGTCGTACATCTTCGTCCACCGATTCAACGCGAACAACGGTAGGACCGGACAGTTTGGCCGGTTTGGGTTTCTCAAGCATAGGCCCGGCCGGTTTAATAACCTCCGGTTCCGGCTTCGGTTCCGGCTCAACGGCCGGTTCCGATTGTTCTTGCAGAGCAGGTTGCGATCCTGTCGGCATGGCCTCCTTTTCGGGTTCTGGTTCTTTCGCCGCTTCTGCCGGCTCTTGGGTCGACGGGAGAACGGTTTGGGTTTCCTGCTGTTCTGTTTCTTCCTGCGGCTGGACA
>JAAYQH010000308.1 GCA_012519365.1 Planctomycetota bacterium
CACTGACGACATAATAGTAGGCCTGCCCAGGGATCACGGTGGAATCACAGAAACGTGTCAGCGTGATAGTCTCGGCGATGGTCGTGTACGGCCCGCCACTGACGGTCGAGCGTTTGACATTGTAGCTTGTCGCAGCGGCGGAGGCCGTCCAGCTTAGGTTAACTTGGCTGTTCGAAATCACCGTTGCGGATACAGCCGCCGGCGGCATCGGGTCGATCTCGCCTCCCCCGCCGGCAACTTCTATGTAATCAATATTGGGTAAGCCTGCACCGGAGGTTGACACAAGGCTCACCTCAGAAACGCCGGCATCCGCACTGACATAAACCGTTATAAAATCCCAGGCAGACCAGGCCTCGGTCGCGGGAAAACAAATATCACGAGCCACCGTGCAGCCATTGATAATCAAATCCGCTGTCCTGTCCTCGGTGCAGGCATATCGAAATGTGAAGGATTTGACGATGGAAGAATCCAATGACACATTCCAGACAATACTGGCGCCGATTATATCATCAGTATCGGCATAACCACCGCCCGTATAGCCGGAATAAGCATTGTCTATCGTACCATCCACACTGACAAAACCTGTCTCGTCTTCCTGGATGACAAAGCCATAACCATAGGCCATGGGTACAAGCACAATATTGTCAAAATAAATCGAACCGGCTCCAGCTGCGTTTGCCCTGAACTCAATGGTATTGGTGCCGGCATTCAGGATTACGTTCTGTTTTTGGATCCCCCAGTCGCTGAGCGCAGCGGTCCGGGTAAAAAGAGGCGAAGCCGCTTTGCTTCCGTTTACATACAGGTCGACGGTATCAATATCCGCACCTATAACAGAATATTTGGTTTCAAGCCTGTATGTACCGGCTTGCAGGACGTTCACGCGAGTTCTCGCCCGTGCCGCCGAATGGGTTCCGAATTCCAGGTACCCCTGACCTGTGTAGTTGCTGACACCTCTGTTGATTCCGTTGGAAACATTGCGGGCGATATTTCTGTATTCGAAATGCTCTGCTTCGCATTGACGAGGACCTGTATAGAGCGCCGGCTTTACGGGCGGAACAACGGGGGTCGTTGTGTAGGCTGTCATGCGATCGAGGGCGGAGCCGGCACAGTACACAGTAATATCCAGCGGACCGTTGTGCCGAACTGTGAGTGTAAACACGCCCCCGGACCAGCTTGAGGTCACTATGCTGGGCTGATGATTGGCTCGGTCAAACCAGGAATAATCGGGTTCTGTGGTACAACCGAAAAACTTGATCACATTGGTCTTCAGGGCCGTGTCAAGAACATTGTCATAGTTGTTCAGATGAAACGTCACAAGATCCGGATATTCTTTAATAACTCCTGTGGTATATTGGGAATAGGACAATTCCAAATAATCGCAGGTATTGTATTTAAAGGGAATCATGCCGCTGGCGGTTTGCCCGGTTTTGTAAGGGTTGTAAGTAACCCAGCCGTTCTCATGCCGTCCTGCATAAATATCGCCTGTGTATTCCTGGGGGAAAAGACTGTTGAATTCGCTGACCTTTGAGGCAATGGTGGGCCACCGGTTTGCATACGCAGACTTGTTCACCTGAACCTCGAATGACCGGGCAAGCGTATCGTGTAATTGATAGACTGTGGGAATCGTCGGATAGCGCCCCGTTTTCTTAAAGAAGCTCAAATTGTTATCAAGATTTCCGTCATCATCCATGCGATAGAGCCCCTCAAACAATGTCGCGGGAGAGCTGTACCGGGCGTCATTACTGCCCGAATTGACATCGTTGATGATGACCACTTTGGTACGATCGATCACTTCCTGCCGGCTCGGAATACGGACCGTTCCGTCCAGTATCTTGCGAAAGATCTCAGCGCTGACATTGTCGAATTGCGGGAATGTGCCCCATCGCCGCATCGTATAGCCGTCAGAAGTTACGCCCGTACTGAGTTCTCTGAAACACTGCATCCAAATCAACTCAGGGCCGTCTATAACAGTCAGGCCGGTCAACATAAGACGTTCAAACTGGGGGGCCAAGCCCGTGGCCATCGTAAAATTTGCGTGTTCACGATTGGCATCTGTCCAGCCGGTTTCATCATAGCGAATGCCGTATTGCCCGCTGTAGCCGGAAAGGTAAGACCCTAGACAGAGGCTTTCCATATCATAAAGGTACGACTGCTGTGTGTATTTCTCACACAGAATGTAATTTTGAGTGAATTGTCGGCAGGCCGCCTCAAATGCCGGTACCCGCTTGAGCATGGCAATGGGATTGATGTTGGCAGACCACTGGTTACCGCACCAGCTGACCACCAGGTAGCCGCCGTATCGGCTGCTCAGTTCCAACAGATTTGCAAAATGGTTTATGCGATCCGTCCATCTGGCAGAGAGGGGGTCGGTTGTGCTGTCATAACCCCAGAACTGTTCACAGTAATTAAACCCGATGAGGTTTGGATAATCTCTGTAAAACTCTTCATAGACAGTCAAATCAAAATCGGAAAAATGGCTGAATCCGCCGCTGGAGGGCTGAATGATCGCCCACACCCGATTTTCGGCACAGGTCCTCAGCCATGATTTAGCCGTCTCATAA
This sequence comes from Planctomycetota bacterium, assembly GCA_012519365.1. Classification (GTDB taxonomy): domain Bacteria; phylum Planctomycetota; class Phycisphaerae; order Sedimentisphaerales; family Anaerohalosphaeraceae; genus T3Sed10-213. The sequence continues at coordinate 2,562 of JAAYQH010000308.1, forward strand.
CCGTACTCAACGGTCAGCCATTGGCCGGTTTGGCCATCATGATTAATGGATAGTGAAATATTGAATACTACATAAGGACGAATATCCATCGGCACCAAATCGATAATTTTCTGGGGATCTGCCCAGTTCCAGGTATCAATATGAACCAGCCACATGGGCTGCTGCGGCGAGATGGGACGTCTCAAAGGCGAACCCAATCGCAGCTCAGCCCGCGACATCGCAGCCAAGCAAGTCCATAGTAAAAAAACGATGAATCTTTGTCTGGTCATCTTATTCGTAATACCCCCCATTTGTAAAGATGCGAGAATTAACTGTTCAGGAATACGCCGCTGCGGCCGGTTGTCCATCTTAATCGTATCGATACAGAAACAACACCCCCTGATGTTAAATCCTCTGATCCTTGA
>JAAYQH010000309.1 GCA_012519365.1 Planctomycetota bacterium
GATCTGGGCATGGATCATTTTGAGATGCGTACCTGGCAGGGAATTCACCGGCATTTTTACATGACGCAGTTAAGCATGCTGTTTTGTGCCGAGGTACAGCAGTCCCTCAGAGAAAAAAACGCCGGAGCATCTTTCCCTGACGATCGAACAGGTTCGTCGCGCCGCGGCCTGCTGGATGATGGGGCAATTTATGACGCCGCCGGCACGGCAGCAGTATGATCAGCGAACGGCCGACATAATAACCTATTATCAAGGTCGCAATCAACTGGCCAGAAAATACCATTGGAAGCGAAACCTGAAGCGCCTGAGAAAACTGGGCATCAATGTCAACAAATTAAAGAGTTGTGTGCCGTATGAATAAATATAAGTCGCGCTGTCGTATTAAAGTTGCCCTTAAAAAGGGTATCAAGACAGTAAAAAATCGTGCGAAGATAGTAAAGAAACGAGAGAGTCTAAATCTTTGTTCTTATTGGAGTTAAGTGTTAAATACAGGCATTTAATCAGGTTGCAAAAAGAGGGCAGTTCGAATCCCGCCCTCTCCGTTTTTTCAGTCCATTGAAGAGCATTTAACAGTTTTTGCCAATAGCGAGGGGAAAGGGAGTGGATTTTTCATTCGCTAAACCTTCGTTTTTGGTGTCCTCTTTTTTCTCCACTGTCAATCACGTCGCGATGCGTTTTTTGGTTTGATTTCAACGATCCAGGGGTTTACTCAATGAACTTTCAAATTGTCGTGACGTATATTAAGTCGATATAATTTTGTCAAATAATAGGAATAGTGGAGTATGATATGGAATTTGTATTAGAGTTAATAACCGGTTTCTGGCAGACACTTTCCAAGATGTCCCCCTATTTGCTGCTGGGTTTTTTGGTGGCGGGGTTGCTGAGCGTATGGATTTCCCCGGCGGCGGTGGAGCGGCATCTGGGTAGGCCGGGCTTTATGTCAATCCTTAAGGCTTCGCTGTTTGGCATTCCCTTGCCGCTCTGTTCTTGCGGCGTTATCCCGGTGGCGATGTCTCTGCATAAGCACGGTGCGGGCAAAGGGGCGACCGTATCCTTTCTGCTTTCGACCCCGCAAACAGGGGTAGACAGCATCTTGGTAACCTACAGTCTGATGGGGCCGGCCCTGGCGGTGTTTCGACCCTTAGCGGCACTGGCAACGGGCCTGTTCGGCGGCGGCCTGGTGGATCTGGCAGAAAAAAATCACAACCCGCCCGGAAAAGACCAACACGGCAACCCCTGCACTGACGATTGTTGTTCAAATGACAAACCCAAGACGAACTGGTTTGTGCGGGCAATGCGGCACGGTTTTGTTACACTGCCAAGCGACATTGGTCGTTCGATGCTCATTGGGCTGGTGGTGGCTGCCTTTATTACCGCGGTGGTGCCGGATGATTTTTTTGCCTCGTACCTGGCCGGCGGCGGAGGACTGATTGCGATGCTGACGATGTTGGTCACGGGCATTCCCGTCTATGTGTGTGCCACCGCATCGGTTCCAGTTGCCGTGGCGCTCATGGCCAAAGGCCTAAGCCCCGGCGCGGCAATGGTATTTCTGATGACCGGTCCGGCCACAAACGCCGCCACTATGGCTACGTTGTGGGGGACACTGGGCAAACGGTCTGCAATTGCCTATCTGGTCAGTATCGTTGTTTGCGCGTTGGTTTCGGGCTATATTATCGACTCCTTTATTTTTGCCGGGGGCTATGATCCCCATCAGCACATCCATGAGCAAATGTTGCCTGCGTGGTTCAATGTTGCATCGGCCGTGGTTTTACTGGGCGTTTTGGGCTTTGGTATTTATCGGAAATACAGGCGAAAATGTAAAGGCGGTTTTAGACACACCAGCGGCCTTGCGAATATCAGGCCGCAGCCAGACGGTGATACTCAATCGCCCGATAAAACAGTGTTCATTCTTGCTCCCGAATTTTGGCATTAACAAGAACAATCGAAGCGCGATTCCGTAGGGATGATAAAGGGTGAATTCTGTATACAAAAAATTCGAATAGTGGAAAGGGGAATGCGATGAAAAAGACATGGGAAATTGCGTTGTCCGCAGTGCTTCTTTCTTTCGTGGTTTATGGCTGCACTAAATCCGAACCAACAGATACCGTCACTCGTTCAGAGCAAGGTTCTCAAACCGCGAACATTGATCATGAGCGTCCTGAGGCCCCCGATTTTACCCTGACCGATCATAACGGAAATACCCATCGTTTGTCTGATTATAAGGGCAAAATTATTGTTTTGGAGTGGATAAATCCTGAATGTCCATTTGTAGCCCGCCATTATCAGGAAGGGACGATGGTCGATTTGGCCCGGACCTATGCAAACCGGGACGTTGTGTGGCTGGCGATGAACAGTACAAGCCATTTTGATCAGGAAAAGAATAAGGCATTTGCAGAGACACACGATCTGTCGTATCCGGTATTGGATGACAGCGATGGGACTGTCGGCCGGCTGTATAAGGCCAAAACAACGCCGCATATGTTCGTGATTGACAAAGCCGGACGCATTGCCTACGACGGTGCGATTGACGACGATCCGCAAGGCAGCAAGGCATCAAAAACCAATTACGTCAAAGATGCACTGGATGCTCTGCTTGATAATCGTCCTGTGCAAATCGCACAGACCAAGCCCTATGGCTGCTCAGTCAAATACGCCGATTGAAAAGTTCACTCTTTTCCGGTAAAACCAACCGAGGCGGATGAACCCAACGACTCAGACAAGGTGAGTCGTGACAAGAGAAGACGCCTTGCTCATCTGTTGAATGAGCAAGGCCGACGTTGGCCGTGACGGTTCCAACGCGGACTTAAGGGGTTGGCTCTTTACACAGGGAATCAGTGGGTCGTTGCGCTGCCGCCGCTGGATGGCGCCCCGGACAAGGCGGCCCAACGGAATGATGGGAAAAAAAGGAATGCGGCTATTCTTCTTTCAGTTGCTGCCAAAGAAGCGCCCGCAGTGCGTTTTGAATTTCCGGAAGGGCGACGACCTGCGGCTGGGGGTCACCGAGCGTGCCTTCAATTCTGACCGCAGCAAAACCGGCCTGAAGTCCTTTGATCATACGATCCAACTCCTTCATACCGGGTATTTTGCTATCCCGCAACGGTTGCATGGAGCCGGTTAAAAAGCCGGAAACCGGCGAGTTTTTGCCCATTGTGATATCGTGAATCTCACCGGCTCCGCGGATTTCTGTACCCTGATTGAAATACTCGAAACTCATAATGTCTACTTTATGACCCTGAACGGACACTTTTAATTGGCCCTGTCCCTGTGGTCTTTTTTGGCCGAAATTCAGATTCATTGCCTCGTACACGGCGCCAATAATCTTCATTTTCACCAAATCCGATTCGCTCAGTATGATATCGGCGCTGCCGGAAAGCGTCTGCAAATTTCCTAAACTTCGACACCGTACCGTCCCGCTCAACAACCCCGATACCGGTTGTGCCTCGGCATTGAAGGTGTGTACGACTCGATCGATATCGAGGTGTTCAAAGTCAGCGATGAAGTGGGTAAAGAGTTCATTCTCTCGGCGTGTAAGATTGAGCCACGGCAGGATGACGCCGCTGAATGCGGGGATGGTAACAGTCTGGGTGACCAACCGAGAGTTACCAAGATATCCTTCGGCGGTGATCTCACCGAGACCAGCGGTTTGAAACAACTGACCGATCACCCGCAAACGAAGCGAAATGGCCATCGGTTCCATCGCGCGTTTATCAGGAGCCGGGCCAACGTTAAAAACGCCGCTCAAAACCATATCCTCTACCAAATCCCCCTTAAGCAACGGCGCTGGATGGATCTCTGAAAACTCAATTGAAGCTGTAGTCTGTTGAGGCTGTTTTACAAAGACCGTCGCGGCAACAGTCGCTTTACCCTCCAGCAATGTCACAGCAAGGTCTTCTATATCAAGGCGGTTTTCGCTAAACTTATAGCGTATTATCCCTTGATCAGCAGTAAGGGCAGGGGGAGAGTCCTCTATTTGTTCCCATAATGACCAGGGGTCAACGGAGAACTGTTTAATCTCAGCGAGGAATTTGTCCGCATTTAGTGCCACTGTGGACTGCAAAGAGCTCTGAATGCCGCGCACCCCTATGTCTTCGATAGACAACTGGCCGCTGATATCCCATGGCTTCAGCGAGACGATACGGCCGGTCCATCGAGCCTTCAGTTTTTGAACATCGCGAAGCGGTTTTTGGATTATTTCCGGCAGGGCGGCAATGTCTTTCATATCGACACTCAGCGTATGATCCAGCGTTTTAGGATCAAACAGGGCATCAACAGTGTTTTCCTTGGCTACTGCCAATGCCGCTTTCAAACGGCCGGCATGGTCGGTTGTACTGGTCAAGGCGATGTTAGACACCTCAACGGGAACTTGGCCGGCCTGTTCAAAATGGAGCGTGCCGTTGATTATCGCAAGAGCGGGAATTGCCGAGCGGCCCGATCGCTTCGGTCTGTTGGCCCAGCGTGTTTGCAGGGGGTCAATATTCATCCGACCCTGTTCGTCACGGCGTAACGTCAGCACAGGATCGGTGACGGAGATATCAGAAACCCTCAGTTCCCATGTTCTCAGCAGGGTCTTGAGGCTGCTCATTGTAATTGAAAGGGTACGAGCGGTCAAAAAAGGCTCCTGCTCGTCTTCCACCCTTGCCGAGAGTCGGCTGATGCGGACATGTCCGTCAAAGTCGAAGTTGACACGGTTTGCCGTTATTTCAAGCCCCATACGATTGCCAAGGTGACGCAGCACCCATCGTCCGCCCCGATCCGATTTCAGCAGCACAACGCCGGCAATGAGCAGTGCGCCCACAAGCAGAATCATCCTCAGAATAAAACGAAAACGCCGTGGTTGTTTTTCTGCCATAAGTCGGTATCTCTTGAACCTTGGAAAAACGGACTCTGTTACGGTTCCATCGTGCGGTCCACCACCGGCACATTGCCGACGGTTTGCGGACCGAATCCCAAAAACCACCAGTCTTCGCGGAGTGTTTTGCCGACGTAAGGACCACTCTGTGCAACAATTTCTCCAGTATCGGACCAGTACGCGACATATGAGATGCTCGCATAACCGACTTGACGAATGTTTTTGGTGATAGCTATTTCAGGTGTGACGACCGTCTGAGCAATCGCTCCTGCTCCGGACACATCAGAGCCGGTTGGCGGGCCGTAGATTGCCGGCAGGCCCACCAGACTTTGGTAGTGGTCAATCCCGATGCCGTTGCTGCGCATTTCAATGATCATTTCCGCCTCGTTGCGGTCGGCCTTGACAAAGGCGCCCGCCTGAAGCACGGCCGCCCGGAATTCAGCCGTCGCGAATTCTTTCTCAGCATCGGACAGATAGGAATTGTCGATAAACACTTTACGTCCTCGCAGCAAATCAAAAGACAGTTTGGAAATGGCCTTGGAGACCGCCTCGGAGGTCAAATATTGCTGCGTAGCCGTGGCCGACGGCGAGGTCACGCGCACTGTTGAACAGCCCGGCAGTCCAATCACTGTCGCCGGCAAGACTAAAAATCCTAAAATAAGCCATTTTTGATTCATTAAGTCTCCAGCATGCTTTGCCTGTTATCCCGCTGCTGCTTATGATGCACAGAAAAAATTATATACACCATCCAGCGGTTTTATTCAAGCGGGTGATCGTCGTTGGCGGCAAAGATCTCCCGACTCATCCGTCCAACAAGAAATCATCCATCCTGTCGAACATATTCGGCGATTAAATCCAGTTGACGGTTCACCAGATGCCCATCATTGGACACCACCGCCAGCCCAATGCGGGCGATCAGTTTACTGTCTTGGGCTTCGATTTCCGCGGTCGCACAATTAAATCGGCTTCGCAGCCGCTCGATAAGGCTCTTTACGATTTTGCGTTTGTCCTTTAGCGATCCAATCGCATGTAAATGAATCGTAATAGTCAACAGGCCAACCTGCATTGTGGACTCCATAAAGATATTTTTTCAAAATCTGACCGCTTACTTTACCCAAAACAGACGGCAGTGAAAAGAGGATGTTGCTCAGAGTTTAACGTGCGGCTAATCTTTTTTTTAATAATCAGGACAAATACCGATTGACAACCTTTGCAAAATAAGCATAATATAAACTGTATTCGATTGTGTGGTCGAGTATCCCTACGACGAACCACACGATGAACAGCAGGGGAAAATTTTAAGGTCGCTTGCTTTTTGGCATTGATAAAAGAATGGAATCTATTCTACGAACTACCACTTCACCGTAATTCATCGAGACAGCAAGGCAAACGACAAGTCAGGACGACATTGCAGCTTATCGGCTTGGCTGATCAAAGTACCTTGCCGCAAAAGGGAGAGAATGCAATGAACACTCTAAAAGTACCCCTGTTTTTGTTTGCTTTGATGTGTATCGTCGGTGTTGCTCAAGCGGCTGTCAATGATGTGTATATCATCAATCCTACTTCTCCCCCTGATCCCGTGTTTGACCCTGAAAAAGGGTGGGCCTGGCCGGATCCGTGGGAACTGGTTCCCGCTCCGACAAATGACGAACCTCTTGTTAGGACTTTGGGGGCCAGTGGTTCATTATGGCTGGGTTTAGGAAACGCCCAGATACCTAATTGGACCAAAATTGTCACCTTGGAATTTTGGGGTGTTGTAGTGCCTGTAGATTTCAAAACAGGTTACGAAGATGGGACAACCAAAACTTGGACAATGGAACTTGTCGACAGTACAACTGCGTGGCGAAAGTGGGAAGGTACCATCAAACCTCAACCCGGATGGGAATGGGTGGAACTGCATAACAACTTGAATGACCCGCAAGAAATAAGAATTACAAGATTTGACTCTATCTGTGTCCCTGAACCTGCGACGCTAATTATAGTTGCCATCGGCGGTAGTATGGTCGGCATGCTTCGGCGGCGAAAAGTGGCTTAATCACACAAAGATGTTTTTGGACCAGGGCAAAGACGATCTGCTTTGCCCCGGTCGTGCATTGCATAAAGTCACTCGGTGGGGGGTTGGATTGCAAAAACCGCAGCAGAACCGGGGTAGTCAAAGGTCAAAGCGGTATGGCTTTGCGACAATCGGCAAAATACAGCCAGCAGGAAAGCACAGGCTTTTTGAGGAGGGTGCCGGCAGCGCGTGAGTACCACGCCAGCGGTTCTCGATAACGCTCAATGCGATGGTGCAAGACCGTGTCATTAGGGATGCGGTCTGTCTTGAAATCGACCACAATCAATCCTTCGGCGGTCGGGATAATCAGATCCACGATACCCTGAAGGATAACCCGCTGGTCGGGGGCGTTGGCTCCCAGTTCAGTGGCGTCAATGCCGAGCGTAAAGGGCCATTCGCGAAGAACTGCCTGTTTTGCGGCAGC
>JAAYQH010000310.1 GCA_012519365.1 Planctomycetota bacterium
CATTGCTGTGGCACTCGGTTAAGACCGTCTTCAAACGCCACACCACCGGCTCCAACGTCGTCTATACGCAGGCCAAATCTATCCGCGTTGAACCGGTCGGCGACCGTACCATTTATTCCCAGATTGACGGCGACCCCGGCCCCGACCTGCCGGCCGATATCCACATCATCCCCCAGGCCATCCGCGTGCTTGTTCCGCCCGGGGCTAAGCCGGCCGGAATGCGGACCCGACTGCGCCGGATGATCGGATAAGCCCGACGATTCGGCTATAGTTCCGGTATCATTTCGAGGGAAATGCCCCCGGCGGGATTGATTTTGAAGATATAGATCAGCCCCGGCCGCAGCCGTTTATACACCACATTGCCGAAGATGGCTTTGATGCCCATCGACTCGAGTTTGTGGGGATCGTTGGCCAGGTCCCAAATCTCGTTCCAGAATTGCTCACGCTGACGCAGTGACAATTTTTCGCTGATGGCGCGGTACCGGGCCGGCTCGCTGTAAGGAGTATGAATCGCCAGCCCATCCTCCGGTCGCGTCGTTTCCCCATATACCCGACGCCATAGATACAGCGCCTTTTCCTGTCCTTCCATGACCATTGGAGTCGAGAATTTGACAATCAGCGCATCAAAATGCACAATGTCCCCTTCGATCTCGAACTCTTTTTCGAACACCCGCCGACTGATGTCTTTCGGATCGGTCTCGACGAACAGCAGCCGCGTGGTCAGCACCCCATTTTGAAGGTCTTGCCGGAGGACTTTGGCATAGCCGATCTGCGTTTCTTCGGTCAGATTTGCGATCGCCTGCCGCAACTGGGTGTTTTCGAAGATCAACGCCTCGACGGCCTGATCGTGCGTCAGATTTTGCCACAGCCGGTAACCCCCGCCCACAGCCAAAACCGCCACAGCCACTGTGAACACAGATTTAATAAAAATGCTGTAAAATCGTTTCACGGTTATTGGTACCCATTATCTGTATCGCGGATACCGGAAGGCAGCCGAAGTCCGCCGCGACCGTTTTGACGGTGAAAATCAACGATTATCTGAGTCGCCTCTTCGGGATCGTCGGTCAGGGTAAATAGATGCATATCTTCCGGGTCAATATAGTGATGCTTCTGCATCATAATCTTATCGAGCCAGTCGGCCAATCCCTGCCAGTATTCCTTGCCCATACACACCACGGGGAAATAGGCCTGTTTGAGCGTCTGGATTAGCACCAGCGACTCAAAAAATTCGTCCATCGTGCCAAATCCGCCCGGCATCACCACAAACCCGTGGGCATATTTGAGAAACATCACTTTGCGACAGAAAAAGTAGCGAAAATGCAGCGAGATATTCTGGTATTTGTTGGGTTTCTGCTCTTTGGGCAATTCGATATTCAGCCCGACACTTTTGGCGCCTGCTTCGGCGGCACCCCGGTTGGCCGCTTCCATCAGTCCACCGCCTCCGCCGGTAATGACCGCAAAGCCGGCCTTGCCGATCTGGCGGGCGGTTTCCCGCGTCAAATTGTAATAGAGGCTGTCCTCGG
>JAAYQH010000311.1 GCA_012519365.1 Planctomycetota bacterium
ACACAGCCGCCGGCCAGCAGCGCCTGATGGCCCCGCTGTCGCAGCCGCTTAATGATACGCAGCGCTTGTGTATAGTTGGACATAACGGCGATTGTAATCAACGCCGCTGACCTTGTAAAGAAAAGGCCGCCGGAAACGTTCGGCACGGGCGCACAAAAAAACGCGACACCCTTAGATATCGCGTTTTGAAAACCTTCCTTTACAGTCAGCCGGCCTTCTTAAGCCAGAGCATCACCATCAAAAATCGCTGTCCGGCGGCGGCTCGCCATGCAGGCGTTTGCGAAGGTCGGCGTTTTCACGCCGGGTCGCCTCCAGATCAAAAATCAGATACTTGATACTCAGCCGCAAATAATCCAGCGACTGCTGCAGCGTGTTAAGCTTTCGCTGAAGCTGATCGTGATGCTGTCTGCTTTTACGTGCCAGATTGATAATTTTTTCCTGCTGCTGCGGCGGAACCGAGGCATTATGATGCAGAATCTCTTCCAATTTTTTCTCAAATTTTGCGTCGTCCATTGTCACCCCCAAAACAAGTTAGTCATTCTCCGAAGCCAATCCGAATACAGCATCTCGCCCCGCTGGTAAAAAAGATTGCCTTACGTGCCTGATGCCCCCGAGAGCATTTGGCGTTCATCACCCACGGCTTTTGTCCCCCAAAGCCATTGAGCGTAGTATAGCAAATAAAACCCGCCAAAGGTCAGAAACCAACCAGAAAAATACAAAAAAACACAAAAAAAGACATCTCTATTCCAAAGATGAACATTTTTTCGGACGCTACTTGATTTTTTTTTATCGCTCTCGACATCCAACCAACACTGAAAACCCAGACTTTTCGTTTTTCCCTTGTTCGCATTGGCTCAGACGTTATAATAAGGCCGCAGATGACAACGGCGATAGGTGTAAATAACCTTTTAGGAGATCGGATCGTGAACCATAATGAGCCTAAAATTGCCTACTTTTCAATGGAAATCGGGCTGGATCCTGCGATGCCGACCTATAGCGGTGGGTTGGGCGTTCTGGCCGGGGATACCATTCTTGCCGCAGCGGATTTGCATGTCCCTATGGCGGCGGTTTCGCTGTTGCATCGCAAGGGGTATTTTTATCAGCGTCTGGCAGAGGACGGAACGCAAATCGAAGAGCCGGTGGCCTGGAATCCGGATGATTTTACAGAGCAGTTGCCTCAGCGTGTCACCGTGACGATAGAAGGACGTTCGGTTCACGTAAGAGCCTGGAAGTATGAAGTCAAGGGAGCCAGCGGTTTTTCGGTGCCGGTTTATTTTCTGGATACCGACCTGAATGAAAACGACAAACAAGATCGCATTTTGACCCACTATTTGTACGGTCTGGACAGACGTTATCGGCTTTGTCAGGAAATCATTTTGGGTATCGCCGGGGTCCGGATGCTGCGGGCACTGGGGCATCATTCCATCAAACGTTTTCATATGAACGAAGGGCATGCCAGCTTATTGGCCCTGGAATTGCTTGACGAGCAGCTTCGCGCCAAAAATGAGTCGGCCATTACACCCGAGCATGTCGGGGCAGTACGCGAACAATGTGTGTTTACCACCCATACACCGGTAGCCGCCGGCCATGATCAGTTTGATATGGAGCTGGTTCGTCGTGTCCTCGGTCCGCATGAGGCTTTTACGCTGGACGGGGTGTTCTGTCTCAATGGGACATTGAATATGACCTATGTGGCGCTGAATTTGAGCCATTATGTCAACGGCGTTGCCAAAAGACACGGGCAGGTTTCGCGGAAAATGTTTGAAGGTTATCAGATTGACGCGATTACCAACGGCGTTCACAACCGCTGGGTGAGCGAACCGATGCAGGAATTGTTCGACCGGCATATCCCCGGCTGGCGTGAGGATAAGTTCAGCCTGCGTTATGCCCTCAGTATTTCCTGCGAGGAACTCACCAAAGCTCACACTGCGGCCAAACGGGAATTGATCAATGAGGTCAATCGCGAAACCAACCTTGGCTTTGATATGGATATACTGACGCTCGGCTTTGCGCGGCGTGCGACCATGTACAAACGTGCGCATTTGCTGATCAGCAATCCCGGCCGGCTCCGTCAACTGGTTGAACAGGCAGGGCCGTTCCAGGTCGTCTATGCGGGCAAGGCTCATCCGCAGGACAATGAAGGTAAGGAATTGATCAAGCGAATCGTGGCCGCGTCGCGCGAGCTGAAAGACTGCATCAAAATCGCTTACCTGCCGAATTACGAAATGACCATGGCCCGAAAAATCGTCGCGGGGGTGGATGTATGGCTCAATACGCCGCAGCCGCCGATGGAAGCGTCGGGAACCAGCGGGATGAAAGCTGCGATGAACGGCGTGCCGTCGCTGAGCGTACTGGACGGCTGGTGGATTGAAGGTTGGATTGAAAACATCACCGGCTGGGCTATCGGCCATAACTCACGGTCTATCGGCGAATCGTCGGATCCGAACAAGGACGCGGAAGATTTATACCGGAAACTCGAACATGTCCTGCGATTGTATTACCACGATCGAGCTCGCTTTTGCTCGATAATGCTTCATGCGATTGCCCTGAACGGATCGTTTTTCAACACGCAGCGGATGATGCAGCAGTATGTCTTGAAGGCCTATTACTGAGGCAAACCAGCCGAAACTGATTTTGCCCCGGCAAAAGGCAGCAATGCCGGCATCTGTTTTTACCTTAATTGCAGCTGTCGGCACAAAATGCCGAAATCCTGCAGATCCACTTTGTTGCTCATATCCAAATCGGTGATCGCGCACCAGTGATTGGCAGGGGTACAATCCAGACACAGCCAGTGGGATGCCAAGTCGAGTAAATCCAGAAAATCAACGACGCCGTCGCCATTGATATCCGGCTGGGGCGATTCGACAGGCACCACGTCGCCGAGATCGATAATTTGCAGATTGCGGATTTTGCCGTCAAAATGATAGGTATTGCCGCTATCGTCCATGGCGTATCCGATGCGATAGTTTTTGGCCGCCAGGACGCTCGGATCGGCTGAATAACTTCGAGAAGCACGAAGCGTTCCGTTGACATAAAGCCTCGCCCTTGAGCCGTCGAATTCGAGGGCGATCGTCTGCCACTGATTCAGCGTTACAGGGACGGCGGTATTCCACATTCCCAACCCGTCAAGACGCACGCGGAATGTGCCGTTGTTCAACCCGATGCCGCTGCCCTGCTGCCGGCTTGAGCGTTCATCGTTGGAGTCAAAAATGCCTTCATAAAATGAAACGCTTTTGGAGGTACGGGGGAAAATATCGGCCGCCAGCCGGCGTTTTAGCCCGTTGCGAATACCGGACTCGACGCGGGCAGAGGCGCCGTCAAAGTCCATTTCGGTATCATAAAATCGCACCGCTAACCGCGGCCCGATACGACGAGCTTCATTTTGCACCTCATCACGCGTCAATGCGACATTGTAAAACCGCACATCGTCAATGCCGCCGCGAAACAGCTGCCCTGTCTCATCACGCCCCACATAGCACGCCAGCGGCTGCTGATAACTGTTGGATCGAAATACCTGCTCGGGAACCAACGAGCTTGACATCTGAGCTTCGGGAATGCCGTTGACATACAGAACGCCCTGACTGCCGCTGAGGGTGACCGTCAACTGGGTCCATTGGGCGGCAGGAATGTCCGACAACGACCTCAGCGTCATCGTCTCAGAACCATTGATCATAGTAAATTCGGCTTTTTTGTCATGGGTGAGAACAAGTCGCAGATTCGACGAGAGGGATGTACCAAATAACACAAGAGGTTGGGGCGTCTGAAAATCGGGCTTGATGCGGAGGCTGAAACTGCCTTCGAGCACGTCAAAAACACGGCGGTCAAGCACCATATATTGATTGATCCCATTGAGCCGCAGATACACGCTCTGCGATGTCGCATCGTTGAGTCTTCGCGGCCGGCCGCGAAGGAGGGCATGAGCGGCACCGAACTGGTCCCAGCAAATCTGCCCTTCGGGTTCTTCGATGCGATACGATGCGACCAGCCCGCGAGGCTTGGTGAGGGTATCCCACCAGTACTGTTGGTACCACTGGCCCCATGGGACGTGGCTAAAATGCACGCCATCCGACAGCGTGCCGCCTGAATAGTCATAATCAGCAATCCCCGTACCGGCTATGGTGCCCTCGGAAATCGTGCTGCAACCGCGAACAATCGCATAATCCCCAATTGCGGCATTGGACACATTGGCGTAACCTTCCACTTTGGCCTTGTCGCGGACAGCTGCATTTTGAATAACGGCTCGGTCGCGAATACGAGCGTTATCCCGCACTGTTGCGTTGCCTTTGACCAGGGCATGGCCGGACACGACCGCATTATTCTGTACCGTCGCCGAATCGGCCACAACCGCAAAATCTTCCACACGGGCATTGTGAAGGACGCGGGCTGAACCCAGCACACGGGCCGTTGGGCCGATATAGGCAGTGGAGGCCGCCGTGGCGGTATTGGCGACAAATCCCCCGCCGTTGGGATGGCTGCGCCCAGCCGGCAGCGTCGTCGTAAACTGTCGCTGCGGCACAGCGGGAACTGCTCCATCAAGGCGAACTTCATAGGCATATCGGAGCCGATCGGGATGCTTATCAACGGGCAAGGCATTGTCCGTATACTCCAGATTGAGGCTGTTATCGGTCGGCGCAGCCACCACCATCA
>JAAYQH010000312.1 GCA_012519365.1 Planctomycetota bacterium
AAAACCATTTACCCGCCGCTTGCCGAACCTCTCGCTCAACGGCTGATCGACTATGAAGGCCAGCCGGCGTTTTGCCTGTCAAACCCCGAGGCCCGTTTGCCGGTCGTCTTGACCCAGAAGGATATTCGACAGTTCCAGCTGGCCAAGGCCGCTATTCGGGCAGGCATACGACTGCTGTGTCAACACGCCAAATTACCCGAAGACAAACTTTCCCGCATTTTACTGGCCGGGGCCTTTGGCAATTACATCCGCCGCGAAAACGCGGTCCGAGTCGGCCTGCTGCCCGGCCCGGGTGTCGAGCGAATTCGCTTTGTCGGCAATGCCGCCGGCGCAGGCGCTCAAATGACCCTCTTGAGTCGACCATCCCGTCGCCTGGCCTCGCTGCTGGCACGCCGGATCCAGTATGTCGAAATCGCTCACCAGATCGCTTTTCAGGAAGCCTTCAGTGAGTGTTTGCTCTTTGCCTGACACGCAGGCGGCGGACACATCCCAACATAATCCGCCCCTCGACCGCCTGACAGCACCATCAGATTTGCCAATCCCGCGATTGTTTGATAAATCGATGCTGCATAATCATCCCGATAATCGTCGGAATGATAATCACCACCGGCAAAAACCATTTATGGTGATACACATACTCATACACATACTGGGTTGGAGGATTGAGAATTTGTGTTTCATATTGATACAGCAGCGACAGAACCCCCACCATCATAATAATACTGCCGCCCAGCCCGGTAAACAGCATGACCGATGCCTTGAGCAGGATAAACGAAATCAACCCCCCGCCCACGACGCCGATAATCGCCCCGGCCCAGATATAATCCAGCGGCAGCCCAAAGGCATACCATAGCCCCCCCGTCATGGCCCCGCCGGCAACGGCCCCCAGAATAGAGACACACCATTTCATCAGCGGCACGGCGACAATCGCAAGCAAGACCAGCCCCATGATGCCGCCCCATATTTGTGAGCCGAAATTCGCGCCGGCATAAATTCCTAAAAACATCCCCGTTAACCCAAAGCAAATCACCACCAGCACACGAAAAATTCGCCAGCCGTAGAGCATATATACTATCCCTACCGAAATCGCCATGACTGCATGCAGCCAACTGAGATCGGTAATCTGCTGCCAGATAAAATTCAGCACCTCGATATTCAGATCTTGGCTGTTTTGCGACGATTCGACCTGGGCCTGAGCCAGCATCATTAGATTCATCATTTTTGACCTCCCTGAGCAGAATGATGTTCTGTCTGTTTTTGGGGTTTGGGTTTAGCCGGGCATAGCCAGCGATTCAACACCGTTCCGGCGACGATCATTACACCGGTCATCGGCCAAAGAAACGGCAGTTTACCCTGAATATAGGGAATCGTCTGCGGCCCCTTGGACAAGACCAACAGGCAAATCCCTCCAAGAATCATTATCGTGCCCAGCGCCGCACACGTCAGCGCACAGATCCATCGCCAGGCAAACACGCCCATCACCAGAACAACCACCGCCGCCCCGGCCGCGGCGACCTTTTGCAAATCCGATACGTGCCTCCAAAATGCCTGGGCCCAGCCGCAACCCCACTGAATAATCCGCTGGACATACTCCGATGGTTCGAGAACCGCCCCCTCATCGGCGGCAGGATATGCCGGGCCTTCCTCGCTAACCGCCTCACGAAAGGCTGCATCAGTCACTGCCGGCCACGCCAGTACCGCCCCCATGGCCAGGGTCGCCCCCAACACCACAACCACCGGCTTGTCCAGAAACACCCCAATCACCGCGGGAATCAGTCCGAGCATCAGCATCGCCGCCAGCGACCGATCCGTCCAGAACCACGCGCAGGCCAGACCTGCCACGGCGGCCCAAAACGCCGCCAGAGGCTTGAGAAATCGCAACCCGCCCGGCCATAAAAACAGCCCCAAGGCGACTAAAACAATCCCCGGCCCGGCCAGCAGCACCGGTGCAGTCTGTCGGAGTGTTTCTTCGAATGACACAAAAGTATCCAATCAATCTACCTTATGCTATCCGTTCAAAAATTGTCATTTTAGACCATTTATCGGCATTTGTGGGCAATTTTCATTAAAAGAACCGCCTCGATCCGACCGTGTGTGGATTTTTTGCTGGCGCATTGTAACTACTTGTTTTAGAATGACTTACAGGTATATAAAAGGTTGGTTTTGTTTCTTTTTTTGAAAGGTAAGTCATAGAAGGCAAACAAGTTACAGCGAAAC
>JAAYQH010000313.1 GCA_012519365.1 Planctomycetota bacterium
ATAAAATCGCCCTTGGACTGTTCCATCTCAGAACAAAGCGCCGATTGAAAAACTAAACGGTTGTGTGTCATCATCGTCATCTTTGGTAATCGGGCTGGCCAACTCAAACCGCATTGGTACGGGGCCGAAAAACTGAGGAATCTGAATTTGAATGCCTGTTCCCACAGAGGAACGTACCGGCCCGGAGTCAATCATGCCGATGTCGGTGAAAAACAGCCACAAGAAGCGTTGGCTACCCAGCGGGACGGCGATTTCCCAACTGCCCATCACCAGCCAGTCGCTGCCGATAGGGTCGTCGTCCGGGCCTCGGCGCGGGCTGATGCCGCGATAGTCAAACCCGCGAATTGAGCCGATGCCGCCGGCATAGAATTTCTCAAACATTGGCGCTGAACCGAGGACGGTTCCGGCGTGAAGTTTGGTTTCAAGAACCGTCTTGTTCTCGGCCAAATCCTCATAGAGCGTATGATACCACCGTTGTGTGCCGGTGAGGATACCAAACGTAAAATCGCCGAAAATCTGCTCATAGCCGGCATCAAAATGATAACCCCGTGTGGGCAGGTAGCGGTTGTCCGTCCGGTCGCGACGGATGTAAAATCGCGTGCCGTACAGCATACTGTCGCCCTCGACATCGCGGATTTCCTTGGGCACGTCATAATCCAAATCGGAAATACGCACGCGTTGGCCTCGGAATGAAACACCGCGTCGCCAATCATCCCGATACCGTTTTTCAAGGCCGATTGATCCGGTCAGTCGTTCTTCATCATACGATTCCCGATAGCGGTAGAAACTGGAGGCGCCGACATTCAGGGCCAACGGCTGGTCGTAGAGGAACGGCTCGGTAAAGTCGATCGAATACGTGCTGTACTCGGTACCGGGATTGAGCGAAATCCGCATCCGCTGGCCGGCGCCGCGAAACGCCTTTCCGGTAATGAATTCCCCGAAACTGTCGGGCCAGTCTGTGATATCAAAGTTGCGTTGATCGAGGGTAATGCTGCCGATAAAGCCGCTGTCACTGGCCACGCCGGCACCAAACATAATCGAGCCGGTCTGCCCTTCGGTGATGTTCACCACCGCGTCGCGCGTGTTGGGATCGTCGCCGGCGGGTGTAATCACCGCGGACTCGGCAACCACACTGTAGCGAACAATTTCCTCCAAATTGCCTGTTCCGTCGCCGCGGGCCGCGTCGGCGTCGTACCATTGTCCCGGCTCAAATTCTTCCTCATCGAGGACGCGCCGAATCGAATGATCTTGAAGGGTTCGGTTGCCGACAATGACCACCTCGCCGATACGAAACCGCGAGCCTTCCTGAATCTCAAACTCCACCGCCACGCGGGCATCGGGAAGAAAGGTGCGTTTGAGTTCCACCTGGGCCTCGGCAAAACCATGGGCGCGATAGCGTGAGCGGATTTTTTTGGCGTCAAATTCTGCTCGATCCTGGCTGAAGTAAAAATCCTCCCGCAGCCGCATTTCCTGACGCAGAGTCGCCTCGTCAAAAAAGGTATTGCCGACAAAACGAATGGAATCGACCAGGTACACCGGCCCTTCGTCAATATGAAAGACAATGGTGGCGGTCTTTTTGCCTTCACCGAAGAGAACTTCGCTGTTGATTTTTACGTCCAGAAATGCGTTTTTTTGGTACACGTCAATGAGTTTTTGCTGGTCTTCGCTGACTTGTTCGGGATTGTAATATTGCTGAAAGACCCAAAATTTTTTTGAGCGTGACTTGATGGCTTTTTTCAACTCCGAGTCCTTAAACGCGTGATTGCCCTCAAAGCGCACGTCCCGAATTTTGGGACGGGGTCCTTCGTTGATGATGTACTCGACCTGTCCGACCGTCAAAGCGGCCTCATTGAGGGTTACTTCGGCCCAGGCATAGCCGCGTTTGCGGTAAAGTTCCTCGATCGCGTCGCGGCCGGCCCGTGCGGCAAACACATCCAGATAGTCCCCCGTGGTAAAGGTCAGCTCTCTGGTCAGACGGGCGTCGCTCAGGCCCTTGTTGCCGCGAAGGATCAAGGAGCGAACCAGATTTTTCTCCACCACCACATACGTCAGAGCGACCTGGCCGTTTGTCACTTCGACGCTGTAGTAGGCCCGATCCACCGCTTGCAATTCTGCGATTCGCCGCACATCGGCGGCTGCCTCGGCGGCACTGAACCGCTGGCCGGGACGCAGACTGACCCGGGAGAGAACCTCGGCCCTGCTAAGGGTTACATAGCCGACCGCATCCAGCGAACCAATGACCACTCCCTCGGCCACCTGGGGCGCGGTGTCAGCTGGCTGGGCCGCCGCCATTGCCGCCGCCAAAGCCGCCACACCCATCATCCATCCCAATCTAAGCTGCATCATTGCGTCCCTGAAAATATCTTCTTGCTCGCTGACAAACACCAAAAGCGTTCTTGTTCCGTGTGTCGGGCCTGCGGAGGTATAGACCCACCGAGGGGCCAGGCTGTTTTTTGACTCCTGTTTAGCATCCCGCAACAGGTACTAAAACGGGGCCGGTTCATGATAGCAAGGCTTAAATCGCGTCAGGCGTCCGTCAAAGACCAACTCGACCACATCCGTCGGACCGTTACGCTGTTTGGCGACAATCACCTCAGCGGTGTTGACTTTGTCGGGGTTTTCCTCTTCCCATCCGGGATCGTGGCGATGGTAATAGGATTCACGATGCAGCAGCATAATGACATCGGCGTCCTGCTCGATACTGCCGCTTTCGCGCAGGTCGCTCATTCGGGGCCGATGGCCCTCACGGCCCTCGGCTGCGCGATTGAGCTGGCTCAGGACAACAACCGGCACGTCCAGCTCACGGGCCAATGCCTTGAGCTGACGTGAAATCGTGCTGATTTCCTGCTGACGTGATTCGACATAAGTGCCCAGACTCATCAACTGCATATAATCGACATACACGGCCTGGATATCATATCGACTTTTGAGCCGACGGCACTTGGCCCGAATCATCATCGGGGTCAGGCCGGGCGTATCGTCGATAAACAACGGTTTTTCGAACAATTCACCGCCGGCTCGGGTCAGCTCGGAATACTGCTCGGTACTGAGCATGCCTTTTCGGACCAACTGCGAATCGACACCGGAACGACTGCATAAAATACGCTCGACCAGCTGCTGCCGGCTCATTTCAAGGGAAAAGAACACGACAGGGATATTTTCGTCGGCGGCCTGATATTCGGCCATATTGAGGGCGAAACTGGTCTTGCCCATACTCGGCCGGGCGGCAATGATAATCATCTCGCCGTTTTGCAGGCCGCACAGCAGTTGGTTGAGTTCCTCAAACCCCGTCGGCAACCCCGTGACGTGCGACCCTTTGCGGGATTCGATGGCCTCGAAGGCCTCGGTGATCAGATTTTTGACCGGCACCGCGGCACCGGTAATTTTTTTTTCGGTAACGGCAAAAATTTTCTGCTCGGCCGAATCGAGTTTTTGCCCGACATCACCGGCGTCGTCACAGGCTTCCTGCATAATCTCGGCACAGGTTCGGGCCAATTGACGCAACAACGCCTTTTCGCGAACGATGGCGGCATAATACTCTGCATTGGCCGCCGAGGGTACCGCCTCGGCCACCTTGACCAGATACTCCACGCCGCCAACCGCCTCCAGGCAGTCCATCTTCTTTAATTCGTCCCGCAACAGCACCAAGTCGATGCTGCTGTTGGCCTCATACAGGCGCAACAGGGCCTCGTAAATCAGCCGATGCTCGGTGCGAGAAAAATAATCGGGCTGTATCATCTCGATAATCGAGGGGATACAATCGCGATCGAGTATCATCGAACCGAGAACCGCGGCCTCGGCCTCCGGTGAGGCCGGCATTTTGCGTCCGGCCAGCACGTCTTGCAGGGCGGTATCGCTCAGCGACCCGGACTTACTCTTGCGAGATGTGGTTTTCCTCTGTTGCGTCAACGGTCTGTTCCTGAGAGTTAACAACCACTCGAACCGTCGCTGTCAGGTCGGCCCCCGCACGCACGATGACCTCACTGACGCCCAGTTCTTTAATATGACCGTCCATTTTAATCATTTCGTCCGCAACGTCAAAACCTTGTTG
>JAAYQH010000314.1 GCA_012519365.1 Planctomycetota bacterium
AGAGAATTGAGCCGTCTGTCCTGGACAGCCGTCGAATCCAATGGTTGGATTCGAAAATCATTGTCTTAGATTTCATCATTTTTTCCTGTACTTATCAACTACGACAACGCTTCAATGCTCATCCACAGATGTTAATCCCGTCATATAAGATAACCGGATTACCCGAATGTTATCCATTCGGGACTTCTCACTGCATCGGGGCAATCTTGACAAGAACAACGCCATGCCGCCCTACATTTGCCTCGAATTTTCCGGTATATTTCCCTACATCTTGTTGACGCCACAGGTCACGAACAGTTTGTTCACCGGTAATCCCAAGGTCGGACCAGTTAACAGTCACGGTTTGATCACGCTGGCCGCGGTTGAACAACCCGATGGCCTTGGAACCGTCTTCCATGTCCTTGGCCCAGACTTCGAGTAAACCGTTCTGCAAAACCTGTCCGGCCTGGCGTCCGAGGGGATCCTGGTTGACTTCCAGAACTTCGTCATTTGTCAGCAGGTTTAAGGTAAAATCGTCAAGTTGCGTCATATCACAGCCGATCAGAAGCGGCGAAGCAAGCAGGCACCAGAGACTGATATGGGTGTACTGCTCGTTGGGTGACAGCCGGCTGTCACGCAATTGCGGTCCCCAACCAACCTTGCCGACCACGAGCATATCGGGGTCGTTGAAATGCCCCGGACCGGCATACTTCTCAAGACCGGCCTGCCGAAAGCCAATCCCCGACATACTGCCCCAACTGTCGTTGATGTCCTGTGTGGTACGCCAGGAGTTGCCCCCGACGTCGGCGCCCCACTCCCAGACATCCCCCATTCCGTACTGGCAAAGGCTGTAAATGATGTCACGCGGCTGTTTTGCCAACGCTTCATACATCCGTTCAAAAGGAATTTTGCATACGGACAGATCGCCTCCCCCGGCATAGGTGATATTCGGGGCAGAGGACGGATCCCAATCCTTCACGCCGCGATAAGCTTCAAAAGCAGGGTTGTAAGAACACCAGTCATACTTGAGATAGTCAAATCCCCACTCGGCATATTGCTGTGCGTCCTGGAGTTCGTGGTCAAAGCTGCCGACGCAGCCGCCGCATGTCCAGGGACCGGGAACCGAGTAGATGCCGATCCTGAGGCCCTTGTCATGCACGTAATCGGCCAGTTCCTTCATGTCGGGGAAGCGAGGATTCGGCAGAATCCACCCTTCGTCATCCCGCTTGGGGCCCTGCAGTGTAGGATCGTTTGAATCGCGGTGTACCTGCCAGAAATCGTCAATATTAATATACGTCCAGCCATGGTTAATCAAGCCGCTCTCTACCATGGCGTCAGCGGCCGCCTTGATCTTCTCGGCGGTCACCGAACTGGCAAAACAGTTCCAACTGTTCCAGCCCATTGCGGGGGTAAGACCGATTTTTGAACCGCATACAATCTTGAATTCCCGATCGGCCCGGCCGAGTGCATTTTTGGCGTGGAGCATCACCTTGTATTCGCCGGCCTTCTCCAATACACCGGTAATCTGTCCGCTATTGGAATCAAGACGCAGGCCCGCCGGCAATCCATCGGCCGAGAATGTCATCGGGCGGTCACCCGTGGCGGCAATCCTGAAAAAAAACGGGGAACCGGGACGCACCCCAAAGACTTTGGCGCCATTAATGCGTGGTGTCGGGGCGGGCTTGGGTGTCAGGATCACCGCCTCCTCAATCGGTGGAATGTCAAGTTTTGGTTTACTCTCATCGGTCATGGTTATTTTTAGGTCCACCCAGTTCGCATGATCATAATCATACCCGTCTCCTGCATCCAGAGCCAGAAGTACCAGAGATTTGACCCCCTTCACGTCGATGGAAAATGCTCTTGCAGCATCTCCCGGCTTCATCAGACCACTGTTCCACACCTCTTTCTCATCGGCAGTGATTTTAAAAACCACTGAACCCCGGCCGTTGGTTTCATCATCCAGACCGGCCAAACCGGACAGTTCGATTCCTTTTCCGTCCAGCACAAGCGGGATCGTGGAATTAGCGTGGGTCCCGATACCGTTTTGATATCGTTGGCCCGCAATCGTCATACGTCTGTTATCCACAGAGCGGTTTGAACGTGCCTGACCCCACCCCTGCTCAACACGGGAAACGTCGAGCGAGGACAACCAGATGGTCTCGACGGACAGATTTTCATCAACGGAGCCCGATCTCCCGGAAGACACGATTTTAAATGGTAATTCCAACCGGATATCGTCCGAGGCCGCGCCGATAAGCAATTCATACTCTCCCGGCTGGACCACGTACTGTTTTTGTTCTGTATCCCAGTAGCGCAGCCGCTCGGCGGGGACGTCAATGGTCACTTGCTTTGCTTGGCCTTTTTTGACGTGAATCCGAGCAAAACCACACAGCGCCTGTGTTGGCTGCGGAACACTGGGATTGACGTGGCGGAAATAAATCTGAACGACATCATCACCATCAAGCCTGCCGGTATTTTCTATTGTAAAGGACACCTTCGCGGTGCCATCAGCGGGAATTTGACTTGAAGCCAGCTTGGCGTTCTTGTAGTCGAACGTCGTGTAACTGAGACCATGGCCAAACGCGTAGAGAGGCTTACCCTCAAAGTATTTATAGGTACGATTCTTCATCGAATAGTCTCTTACATCAGGCAGGTCTTCAGTCGAACGATAGAACGTCAGCGGCAAATGTCCCGACGGATTGAGTTCGCCAAACAGGGCTTCGGCAACCGCCTGCCCACCGTTTTGGCCCGGATACCACGCCTGCAGAATAGCGTTCAGGTTTTGATCTTCCCATGTCAAGGCAATCGCCGAGCCGCTACAATTCACCATGACCATGGGCTTTCCTGTTCCATGCAGTGCACGGATCAATTGAGGTTGGGGCTCAGGCAGTTCGATGGCGGTACGGTCAAAACCTTCACCTTCCTGTGCCGGGGTGATGCCGCCGACATAAATAATCAAATCGGCATCCGCAGCGACTGTAAGAGCTTCGTCCTTGAGCTCCTCCACGGGTCGGTCCGTTGTATTATCCTGTGCGCTCCACGCGGCGGTCCTGCGTTCCAGTGTGACAGGACTGCCCATGACGAATGTAATTTCAACGCCATCACCGGCCAGCCTTTTAATGCCGTCAAGGATCGAAATCGGCTTCGAAGCGGATCCATGATAGTTTCCTTCCAACATTGACTTGGAGTCGCTGTTGGGGCCGATGACCGCAATACGTTTATATCTGGATCGATCCAGCGGCAGAATGCCGTCATTTTTCAGCAGCACCAGTGATTGCCGTGCCACCTCCAGAGCCACTTTGCTATGTTCGGGGGTGTCATTGTCATCGATGGTATATTGATTATAGGGCACCCTTTCCGGCGGGTCGAACAGGCCCAGACGAAAACGGGTCCACAACGTATAGTACAGTGCCTCGTTGATGTCCTGCTCTGTTAACAGCCCTTGCTGGACGGCCTTGACAAGGGCATTGTACTCACTGCCGCAGCACAGGTTAACGCCGGTTTTAACGCCTAATGCTGCGGCCTCTTCCGGGGTGCTGACATAGGCATGTCCGCGCCTGCTCGACATATCACCGATTCCGCCGCAGTCCGAAACAACATATCCGTCGAACTGCCATTTTCCTCGCAATAAATCCTGGAGCAGAAGTTTGCTGGCACTGCAGGGAACACCATAAACCGCATTGTAAGCCGTCATAACGCCGGCTACTTTGCCGCCGGTGATGGCTCGCTCGAACTGCGGAATATACGTTTCATAAAAATCGCGTTCAGTCGGATTGACATTAAAACTGTGGCGTTCCCGCTCAAGACCGCTGTGCACCGCGTAATGCTTTGTACACGCCATGGCCAGCATATAGTCCGGGTGGTCCCCCTGGATTCCCTTAATGAAGGCTACCGCAAGCTCGCCTGTTAAAAACGGATCTTCACCGTATGTTTCCTGACCGCGGCCCCAGCGGGGATCGCGGAAAATATTAATGTTCGGTGTCCAGTATGTCAGGCCGGTCCACCATTTGGAGTTACCGTTATTCTTGGAAGCATAATCATTGTACTTGGCGCGGCCTTCAATGCCGATGACGGTACCTTCCCGATGCAGCAGTTTCGGATTCCAGGTCGATGCCATACCGACCGGCTCGGGGAAAACCGTCGCAATACCGTTATTGGCAACACCGTGCAGGGCTTCATTCCAATAATTATACGCCGGCAGTTTCAGACGCGGGATGGCCGGCGCATCATTTTGAATTTGAACCACCTTTTCCTGGAGTGACATA
This sequence comes from Planctomycetota bacterium, assembly GCA_012519365.1. Taxonomy (GTDB): domain Bacteria; phylum Planctomycetota; class Phycisphaerae; order Sedimentisphaerales; family Anaerohalosphaeraceae; genus T3Sed10-213. The sequence goes on from JAAYQH010000314.1 coordinate 4,245, forward strand.
CGGCGGATCAGGTCATTAATACGCTCCTTTAACGGTTTGTCAGGGTCCCGCCAGATGGCCGGCTCGCTGATATCCGGGACGAGGGCTGCATCGCCGGTAAACGCCGGGGCGATTTCGGAGGCATTGAATTTGACAACCGATTCTCCCGATGCATTTTTAATTTCGAAGGTATTAAATTTGGCATTTTCCGTATTGGCCTTAAACACAACCTTTACCGGGCCGCGGAGTTCGTCACCGGTATGTTCAACCCGGCCGGTGATATAACAAATTTTTCCCATCCCGCCGGCGACCGAATAAATGTCAAAATTCTCGGCCAGCGTCACGTCACCGCAGGTCACGCTGAATACCCTTTCCCCGGGGCCCCGCACAAACAATTCTGTTTCACCAATGATAATCGTGTATGTGTCAGCCGGCAAATTCATGACGCTAACAGAAAACTCCCGGCCGTAAATCTCTTCATAAAAAGCGGATACATCCTCCGAACCGTCCTGGATGATATCCGATTCATTGGCTTTAAAGTGTGCGTAATCTCCGGTCACTGAGACTCGGTATCCGCAAGATCCGCATATTCCCTCGGCCGCAAAGACAGCCTGAAAAGAGAACCATTGTCCGGCAATGAACATGAACATTAGAATAGATTTTAGACGACTCGCTTTTTTCATGGTTTAGTCCTTACTGAAGTTTTGCATTTTTAAGGTAACGCCAATTGGAACCTGATACGATTGAAATCCCAGTTATCACCTTCGATGCGTTCGATGACCCACTCGATTGTATCGCTGAGGGTTTGTCGCAATACCGTCA
>JAAYQH010000027.1 GCA_012519365.1 Planctomycetota bacterium
ATCCACTTGTAGACCGTATCCCGCTTGATGCCGAGATGGTCAGCAATCTCGTCTACGGAGAGCCATCGGTCTTCCATCATGCGACTCCAGTCACGTTTGGCCTCATTGGTTGCCTCGCAGCGGCTTCTTTCTCTTGGTTGATCGGTGTACCGTGTTCCAGCTTTCGGCGTTTACGTCCCAATAAACCAGGACAAACAGGGTTACAATATATCAGCCTGAGGCCATTGTCAAGCGGTTTATCAGGTTATTTTCGTATTTGACCGAGTGTAACCGAGTCAAGGCTTCCAGGGCCAGCAGGACCCACCCCAAAGGGGTAAGCCTGTCCGAGACCGGGTCTTCACCACATAGAGCCAAGCCGGGAGCAAGGTTCCCTTTGCCCGGACAGGCACCAGGACGCGGCGGTAGAGGTAGGAACTGCCGGGGTGGAATCCTTCCTACCGGTCAATGACCGGAGGCGGGTCTCGGGGTCGTCGAAGGTCAGAAGTCCCCCGTACACGGGGCCCCAGAGCACGCCTGTGCCCTTCTTCGGGAGCCGGTCGGGGTTGGCTCGGGATTGCACATGCGGGCCACGACGCGTGCCTGTGTGGCCACGTCGGCGCGTGGATTGGTGGTCCTGACGGCAAGGATGTTCTCCTCCGGAACCAGCAGAACCGGGATTCTGGAGGATGTCTCGAAGAGGCGGCCGCGGACCATGGTGTTCTCCACCGTCACGACGCCCCGGAAAAAGTGGTCGTGGTTCCAGAAACCTTGCTTCAGGGTGCCGTAGACAAAGAGCCGCAACAATTGCGGATCGGGGATTTCGGATTGAGCGGAGATGTCATATGATGCCTCCATGAACGCGGATGAATTCAAAAACAGAACCAAAACCTTATGCCGGGTTTCGGGCCCGGCCTCCGTGGGGGGGGGCGCTTCAACCGCACTGACCCGCTGCAATAAGGACGCTTCATTGGGGAACAGCCCGACCCACTGGGAAAAGAAATCGCAAAATTTGTTGCATGGTATAACAGCCAGCGGTATCATGAGGCGCTGGGCAATGTCACCCCTGATGATGTTTACTTTGGACGCAAGGAGGAGATCCTGAAGCGGCGTGAGAAATTGAAGAAACAAACGATTCAAAACAGAAGAAAATAGAATCAGAAAAAGCATGTTAACCAGAAGTCAAAATCGTCGAAAGTCTCTACTGACTAACTGTCCCAATTATGTTGAAACGGTACTGGTCACAGGTTCGAGTCTTGTATCGCCCCTTTTTTATTTTGCACTGAATCAGAAAGCAGGATGCTAAAGTGCCCAACCGCTGTTTACGACTGCCGAAGGGCCGGGCAAGCGGGGCGTTTGGCCGTGCAAAACCGTTCGCAGGCAAAACCAATATTCCAAGGCAGCTTGAGGTTAAATCGGCAACCCTTTCGGAGATTGCCTTCAGGGCTGGAGACGAACGATGAACGGTGTGTCTATTGATTTTGAAACCGCCAATCCCGATGCGGCAAGTATCTGTGCCGTCGGAATGGCCGTGATCAGCAAGGGGGCGGTAGTGGATACGTTTTATTCCTTAATCCGTCCTATAGGCCACGAATTTTACCCTTGGTTTGTCAGGATTCACGGCATTACCGAGGACATGGTTGCCGATGCCCCCACTTTTTTAGAAATTTATCCTGATATCCAAGAACGTATCGGACAGGGGCCCCTGATTGCACATAATGCGGCCTTTGACCGACGCGTATTGGATACTGCACTTCGGCGGCTCGGACACCCTGTCCCTGCGGTGGACTGGAAATGTACCTTGAAAATGAGCCGCTCGCTATTGACCGACCTTCCCAACCACACGCTCAAAACGATCGCCAATCACTTAAAAATTCCACTGAACCATCATAACGCGCTATCGGATGCTGTAGCGTGTGCCCATATTTACATCCAATTACAACACATAGCCAGGCCGACAATTCGTCCAAACAGTTTATAAAATCGCCTTCGTGAAGGATATTGTCTTCGTGAAAAACGCCAAAACGTTGACCCTTTGATGGGGGATAAGATAATGCATTTTGGATATAATTGTAAATATTTTCTTCCCTGGTTTAATAAATGCAAATTTTTAATTGACCACAAAGCCCTTCGCGAGGAGTTCTGCGCGGACAAATGGCTCTCCTTGAAAGACGCTTTAATTTATACGTCCCTGCTCGGCCAGGATTTGATGGCGTTGGTCAATGACCATAAAGTGAAAATCGAAAAAGTCAAAATCAAAAAAGGAATGGACAAAAAGGAGGAACAAAGACAGCAGGTCAGAGTCGCATTTTTTACCGCCTGGGCATACGATGAATGTCCTCTCGCTGAGGCCGGCGGACAATGTTTGTTTTTCAAACAACATACCGGGCCATTGATCGATAATTTATCCGAGATGCAGGCAATTCTGCAAAAACATCCCAATTGGCCCAACCTTCCCGAGCCTCAGGAGGTGGAAGCCTGCAAGGAACAATTGCTGGCACTGCTCGAGAACGCGGACAAAAAAGGGCAAGCCGTTTTATTTGAGGATGAATGAACCTTAGACGAAAATCGACTTATGAGCCAAAAAGAGATACAGCGTGAAATAGAGCAATTGCGTCAAGAGATTCGACGGCATGATTATTTGTACTATGTCAAGAATGCCCCGGCCATCAGCGATCGTGAATATGACCGTTTGTTTGCACGGCTCAAGGAGTTGGAGGCCGAACATCCGGAACTGATTACGCCCGATTCTCCCACCCAGCGGGTTTCCGAGCAGCCGATTGAAGGCTTTGCCCAGGTCACTCATCGCATCCCGATGCTCAGCATCGACAATACCTACAGCGAGCAGGAGCTTCGCAGGTTCGATCAGCGTATCGCCAAGGCGCTGGAAGGGCAGACGTATGATTATGTGGTAGAGCCGAAGATTGACGGGCTGGCGGTCAGTCTGCTTTACGAGCAGGGGTCGCTGGTTCGCGGGGCGACCCGCGGCGACGGCCGCACCGGGGACGACGTGACCGCCAACATCCGCACCATCCGCGCCATTCCGCTTCATTTACAGGATGACAATGCGCCATCGGAGTTGGAAGTCCGCGGCGAGGTCTTTATGCCTCTGCAGGCGTTTGCCGAGTTGAACCGACAGCGTCGGGACGCCGGCGAGCCGTTGTTTGCCAATCCGCGTAATGCCGCAGCAGGTTCGCTTAAATTACTGGACGCCCGTATCACCGCCAGCAGAAAACTGTCCTTTTTTGCCTATGCACTGGGGTACTGCTCCGAACCTTTTGCACAGACTCATCTGGAGGCGCTGGAACGCTTCAAGCTCCTTGGGCTGCCGGTTAATCCGGAAATCGAACATGCCAGCTCGATGGATCAGGTCATTAAGATTTGCCGTCGATGGGAGCAAAAAAAACAGATGTTGGATTACCAAATCGATGGCTTGGTGATAAAAATCAATCGCTTTGACCAGCGAGATGTCCTTGGAGCCACCGGTCGTGCGCCGCGGTGGTGCATTGCCTACAAATTCGCCGCCGAACAGGCCGAGACCATGGTAGAATCGATCGTCGTACAGGTCGGCAAGTCCGGTATTCTGACGCCGGTGGCCAACCTTACGCCGGTCAAATTGGCCGGCACAGTTGTCAAACGTGCCAGTTTGCACAATTTTGATATCCTCCAAAACCTTGATGTCCGCTGCGGCGATACCGTCGTGATCGAAAAGGCCGGTGAGATTATTCCCCAGGTGATAAAGGTTCTCAATCAGCAAAACCGGTCGGCCCACATAAAACCCTTTGGCATTCCAACCCGATGCCCGGCCTGTGGCGGTACGGTCAAGAGAGACGAGAACGGCACCTATGTGCGGTGTATCAATGTCCAGTGTCCGGCCCAACTGAAAGAGCGTCTGGAATATTTTGTCGGGAAAAACCAGATGGACATCGAAAAACTCGGGCCGGCGATGATTGAACAACTGGTCCAAAGAGGATGGGCCAAAAGCTTTGCCGATATTTACCTGCTGGATGAAAAGAAATTATCCCAACTTGAACGAATGGGCACAAAAAGCATTCGCAATATCTTGGCCGCCATCGAAGCCAGCAAAACCCGCCCGCTTTGGCGATTGATTGCGGCCTTGGGTATTCCCAATGTCGGCGGCCAGACCGCGCAAATTTTGGCTGAGGAATTTGGTTCGCTGGAAGCATTGATGGATGCCGATGTTGCCCAATTGGAAGCCATTGACCAGATCGGCCCTGTGATGGCGCAAAATATCGCAGATTATTTCCACGAACCAGCCAATCGCAGCGTCATTGAGTCCTTGCTGAAAGCCGGTGTCAAGCCGACACCTCCCCACCGAAAGAGTTCTGCCGTCTTAGAGGGGCTGACTTTTGTCATCACCGGCACGTTGTCACGTCCGCGATCGGAGATTGAGCAGATTATCAAAGACCACGGCGGCAAAGTCAGCTCCTCGGTAACCCCAAAGACGTCCTATGTCATTGCAGGCGAAAAGCCGGGTTCCAAACTGGACAAGGCCCGCAGTCTGGGCATTAAAGTGCTTGACGAAAAGGAATTTTTCCAGATACTGAGAGGGACTGCTGACAAAAAACAGAGCGATGATGCACAGCAAAAAAGGATATGACTTATGCAGTATCAGGAATTGCGCGGGAAAAAAGTACTTGTGACCGGGGCCAGCAGCGGAATTGGGGCGTCTACAGCTGAATTGTTCGCGGCCCAGGGGGCGTATGTGGGGGTACATTATTTTCGTACCGAGCAGGGTGGTGAGCAAACGCTGCGCAAGGTACGGGCATTGACGGATGGCTGTCTGTTGCGAGCGGATATGCGCGATGAGGCACAGGTAAAGGCTATGATGGAGAACTTTGCCAAACAGGCCGGCGGCATAGATATTCTTGTCAACAATGCCGGCACGATGCTGGGGCGTCTTATTGCTCTTTGAAAAGTTAAACGTAACGAAGCCAAATGTCCGATAATAAGGACATGAGACCTTCAGGAACCCCAAAACAGCTGGAGCAACGTCGGCGAAAAGCCATTGCGTTGCTGGAACAAGG
>JAAYQH010000315.1 GCA_012519365.1 Planctomycetota bacterium
AGCGTCACCACCGGCTGGCAAACTGTTTTTCGCTCAAAAGATATCTTTGGCCCTTACGAAGACAAGATCGTTCTGGAACAAGGCTCGACGCCCATCAACGGCCCCCATCAGGGCGGCTGGGTGCAGACGCCGTCAGGCCAATCGTGGTTTATCCACTTTCAAGACGCCGGCCCCTACGGCCGCATTACTCACCTCCAGCCTGTGCAATGGATAGACGACTGGCCTGTCATAGGGCTCGATCCGGACGGTGACGGTACAGGCGAACCGGTCAGCACATACCAAAAACCCGATGTCCAAGGTCGATTCCCGATTGTCAGCCCTGCTGAATCCGACGACTTCCGGGCCGACACCCTCGGGCTTCAATGGCAATGGCAGGCCAACCCCCAACTGACGTGGTACGCCCTGATCCGAGGTACTGACCCTCTGCGACTGTTTGCCACACCCGTGCCGCAAGACAGTGTTTCTCTGTGGGATGTGCCCAACCTTCTGCTGCAAAAATTTCCTGCTCCCGACTTTACCGCCGAGACGAAAGTAACGCTCACCTCCCGCTATGACGGCAAACGCGCCGGCCTGATTATCTTCGGCGATGATTATGCCGCACTGTCTATTATCGCCAAAGACGGCCGATTCTTTTTGCAACATTCTGTCTGTCGAAACGCCGTCAGAGGCGGCAGGGAAAAAATCGTCGCCGAGAAACCCCTTGATACGGACACGCTCTATCTGAAAGTACGCGTTGCTTCACCGCAGGCAGTGTGCCGGTTCAGTTACAGCACCAATGGGCAATTTTATACGGACATCGGCGGCGACTTTCCCGCCAAATCCGGACGGTGGGTCGGCACCAAAGTCGGCCTGTTCTGCATCGCCGAGAAAGACGCCCGATACGGCGGATATGCGGACTTTCAATGGTTCAAGATCGATAAATAGACAAAACCTGGTTTCCTCGGAACCGGACAGGCTTCTTTTGGCAGCTCCGCCGTCGCTTAGGTCTGTTCAACGCCTTTGTTGCCAGCCTGTGCCGTCTCATTGGCCACAGCGGCGGGGGCAACACAGAAGATATAAACAAGGGGCTCTGTGCCCGTGTTGAAGATATTATGGGGCGTATGCGGCGGAATGTAGCAGATTTTGCCGACGCCGATGTCCAGTCGCTGATCGCCCACGTGAGCAATTCCCCGTCCGGCCAAAAATACCAACTGCTCTTCGTGGCCTTCGGTAGAATGCTGTCCGCACTCGGTGCCCGGCGCCAGCCACACCCGACCGGATTTCATCCCGCAACTTGCCGGCGCGCCCGCGATTAAACGCTGATAATTCGGTTCGTCGTTGAGTTCAATAACAAAGGCATTCGGCATTGGAAGTTCCCTTCAGTAAACCTATTTCGTGGGCCATTCCTACCGAAAGAGAGAAAAAAAGTCAACCCATTTGATGGAAATTTGGAAAAATTTCGAAATGTCTCACGCCTTGCTAATTTTTTTTCGAAAAGCCAGACGTTATGCTGTAACTTTTTATTTTTTCAAAGGATAACGCGATCCTTCCACATCGCCCCCTTGTTTTGAATAGGGCTTTGCACCCGTCATATGTCCGAGAGGAGTCGAAAATTTTATCGAAAATTTTCGTAACGCATTGACCTTTTTCGAAAAAAATGATAAGGTTTAGATTATGTCCAAACGGAAAGTCAATCAGAAAGATATCGCAGAGTCTCTCCGCTTGTCGGTCGCGACCGTCTCGAAAGCCCTAAGCGGGGATTATTCGGATATCAATTCAGAAACACGGGCACGTGTGGTCAATATGGCCAGTCAGCTTGGATATATGCACGGGTCCGGTCGTCAACAAGCCATCGCCGAGGAAACCGCATCCTATTTGGTCGGCGTGCTGATCCTGCGAAAACTGCATGAGTGGCAGCATACGACCTATTTTGCCGGAATGAGCGAAAAGTGTGCCAAGCTGAACGTATCGCTCATTTTGCATTATGTCAGCGAAGACAGCTGTGAACATATTTTCGACCAGGACTATCAGCCCCCGGCAATGCGGGAGGGGAAACTGTCGGGGCTGATTCTGGTCAACCACTGGCCTGAGCCGATTGTGAACCGGCTGGCCTCAAGGCAGCCGTGCATCGCGATCCAGCAACCGTATCCCAACGCGCGGGTCGATGTGGTGGGGGCTGACGAGGCGCAGGGAATTGATTTGCTGGGGGATCATTTGTTTGGTCTGAAGCATCGACGGATCGGTTTTTTTGGGCATTGTTCGCAAGTGGACTTTGCCCGTCGGCGTTTCGGAGCCTATGTCAGTACGCTGTATCGGCTGGGACTGGAGTACGACCCGGCCGACACCGTGCCGCTTTCGGCGGCCCATCTGGAAGATAAAGAGATTATTCTCACCGGCCAAATCGAATCGGTGATACGACGAATTCAGCGTGGGGTCCGAGCGTGGATTTGTGCCAATGATTGGGTGGGATATTTGCTTTGCCGAGGACTTATCGACCGGGGATATCACATCCCCAAAGGCGTTTCCGTCGTCGGATTCGATGACAGTGAGGATAATACGCTCGGATGCCCCAAGCTGACCAGCATTACCATCCCGTCTCAAAAAATCGGGGCCGAGGCCCTGCGACGGCTGATTAACCGCGTACGCCATCCGGCCAGCCCCTCATTACGCGTCTTGCTGCCTTGTAAACTCTTTGAGGCACAAACATCCGGCCCTGCCCCGCGAACAGTAACGTCCGTATGAGATAAGAAACCGTGTTTTTCCGATACGCCCAAGGCACATCACATTCAAGAGGATTTTTATGAGTCACACCATCCGTGGGGAAAGTTTCTGTCGTCTTGTCCTCTGGACTGTTATTTTACTGGTTATGGTCTGTGCAGCGTTTGCCTCAGCGGCATCCATTTGCGTGGATGTCAATGGTCAGCAGACGTGGTTAGAAACCTCAGCGGTGCCGCTATCTCGGTCCGCCCAAAACACAAATGCAGTTTTTTCGGTCACCAGCGAACGGACTCGATTTCTTTCGGAGTCCGGCAGTCCCGACATCCCCTTTGAAGTGCTGCCGTTACTGCTTCCGTCTGATGCCAACCTCCAGACGGTCCAAACCCGGCTGGAGGCCGCCTATATCCCTGTTGAGGGACATTGGTACGTCGCCCCAAAACCGCCGATTGCCACCCGCGATCGGGAGGGAAACGAAATCATTATCTGGCCGGAAGGCAGAACGATTATCGAGGGCCATGATGCCGCAGTGTACAATACAAACGCCTTCTGGCCGCTCGATGAGGCACCCATCGTCCACAGGGGCACACTGGGCGGCTGGAAACTGGTCGAGGCAGCCGTTCCTCTCTTTCGCTACAATCCGGTTACCGGCGAACTGTTGGAACTGTCCACGGCGTATTTAACTCTGAGCGTCGAGAAAACCCTTTCGCGTGCCTCCACGGCCGCCGCGCGAACGATTGGCGCACATGCCACCGAGCGTGTTCGCTCGTTAGCCGTTAATTTTGACCAGTTCGCAGACACCCTCCTCAGTTCCTCACAAGAGGTATCCACCGAATTCGGCCAGATGGCGCCGGCCTCGCCGTCCTTGTCCCGTGCCGGCTATGCTATCATTACCACCAACGCAATTCGCAATGAGTCCAGACGACTGGCAGATTTTGTCGCTCACAAACAATCAACTTACACGGTCAGCGTCATTACTGAAGATCAATACGGCAGCGGCTCAGGGGATACGGCGGCGAATAATATCCGCGCCTGGCTTCAGAATAATTATACCAACAGCGCCTATGGGAACGGGGGCATTCTGTATGTGCTGCTGATCGGCGATCCGCGCACCAACTCCTCCGCTGTGCCCATGAAAATGTGCCTTGGGGATCATCCGACCGACTACTTCTACGCGGAACTCACTGCCAATTGGGATGCCAACGGCAACGGTATTTACGGCGAAAACGGTGAATCAGACAAATACTTTGAGGTGTACACAGGGCGCATTCCGTATTACGGGAACATCAACGATACCGATAACATATTGCAGAAAATCATCACCTATGAAACCTCCGCCGATACGGCCTGGCGGCGAAACGCATTATTGCCGATGGTGCCGCTGGACGATTCTACTCCGGCCTACCAAGTCGGTGAGCAGATCAAAAACAACCTGCTGGAGCCAAGGGCTGTTTTTTCAACACGAATTTATGAGAAGGATTACGGCTTGATACCACCGCCGGAATATCTGCTGAAGGATCGGTATCCTGCCTTCGAGTGGAGCCAAACCATTTACGGTTTGGTGGTTTGGATGACCCACGGCTGGAGCGAAGGGGGTTCGGGAGTAATCAGTACCGGGGATGTACCCAATCTCAATAACACCTATCCCAGCGCCGTGTACCAGGGGTCCTGTGCGACCGGAGAACCCGAAACCCCAACCAATCTGGGCTATTCCATTCTGAAGAACGGCGGCATTGGCACCATCGCGGCCAGCCGAAATTCCTGGTACTGGGTCGGCCAATCCGATTTCACAAACACCTCATCAATCGGAGGGCTGGGTTATCAATATGCCCGACGCCTGGTTGAGCGAAAAACCCTCGGACAAGCCATTTGGGACACGAAAGAAACGCTGGATTACTGGGATAAAAACTATTATGTGATGAATCTTTACGGGGATCCGTCAGTGGTTGTTATGCCGCCGGAACCTGAGTTGCTGGTTACGCCCACACAACCGCTGTACTTTAACGTCACATACGGACAAACCAACCCCTCTGCGTTGACCTTAACGCTGAAAAGCAATGCTGCCTTCTCAATGGATTGCACCCTGGCTACAGAGGCCGATTGGCTCGCGATCTCTCCGGCGTCCGGAAGACTCGCGGCCGGGTCAACAGCCACCGTGACTATTCAACTTACCGAGACAGCGACTTTACTGGGTGTCGGAACACACTCGGCCACCGTCGCGATTTACAATACAACACTGGATACGGTCGAAGAACGTACCGTAGTTCTGAAGGTCTACCCCGCCTCACTGCGGGGCTATTGGCCGCTGGATGAAACCGCCGGCACAACCGCCTATGATGCAACCGGTGAAGGGAAAGACGGCCTCTTGAAGGGAGACTTTTCTTTTGAAACAAACAGCATTGGCGGTCCGTTTGCAAATGCTCTGGAGTTTGACGGCATCGATGATGCAATCGAGATTCCGGCATTGAATCTGTATTCCAATCGGGCCACCCTCTCGGCATGGATCAGACGCGACAGCAGTTCGACGGATTGGGCCGGTGTTGTCTTTTGCCGTGCCGGTAACACGGTTGCCGGCATCAACATACGCCGCAACGGCGAATTGCGCTACCACTGGAATGAACAATCCAACACCTATAACTGGGCCAGCGGGTTGATGGTTCCGGTCGGGAAAAAGATTTTTGTGGCTCTTGTCATCGAACCCAACAAGGCGACCCTGTATATGTACGACAACGGGACGCTTTATTCCAGTTCTCAAAACATCGTTCACGACATTGAAGAGTTCAACGGCCCGTTATGGATCGGTCGGGATCCAACACAAAATCGCTATTTCAAAGGCGCCATTGATGATGTGCGGATTTACAGCACGGCGCTGAATACCCAACAAATCAATGCCGTCATTCTTGGCGGCCCGTCAGCGGTTCCAACACCGAGCAACGGTCGAATTGGCACCGTCCTGGTGCCGGACTTAACATGGGTGATGGGCGCTTCGGCGGTCTTCAATGATGTTTATTTTGGCACCGATTATTACCGTGTTCTCAATGCCGACACTGCATCTGGAGAGTATCAAGGGCGCCAGGAGCAAACTATCTTCCGGCCGGGTACTCTGAAACGCTATACCGAGTATTTCTGGCGGGTGGATCAGGTCACCGCCAACGGCACCGTCATTGCCGGCACAACGTGGCGTTTTGAAACAGGTAACGGCTGCGGCGCTATTACGCGGCAGGTCTGGCGCAATATCACCGGCAACTATGTCACCAATCTGACCGGCCATTCAAACTATCCGGACAATCCGAATTTGACAGATACCATCAGCTCATTTGATTGCCCGAGGGACTGGGCCGACAACTACGGGACACGCGTGCATGGTTTTCTGGTTCCGCCGATTTCGGGACACTATACGTTCTGGATTG
>JAAYQH010000316.1 GCA_012519365.1 Planctomycetota bacterium
CCAGCCGTTCTCGGCAAAGATTGATTCGGAAAGCATCAGCCACTGGCTCAAGTCCGGCTCAAACTCAACATGCGGCGGGATATTAAGACGGACCTTGAACAGGTCAAGCGCTTCGGCGTAGCTTCGCTGAAAATCCAAATATTCGTCGTGGGCCTTGAGCAAATCCTGCTGGGCTTCTTGCAGTTCATACCGTCCCAACCGCCCGACACTGACCAGGTCCGTCATCTGCTCGACAAGACGCTGCAATTGTCGGATGTTGTCCGCGGCGTTTTGGGTGCGCAGGGACAACGCCGAGAGCTGATAATAATCGCTGACAATGGAGGCGCAATAGGTCTTGCGGAAGCGGTTGAAATCGCGCACTGCATAGAGGGTGTTTTGTTGGGCCTGGGTGAGGGTTTCCAGCACGGCCACGCGATCTGCGCCGCGCAGCAGCGGCTGGACAACCGCGGTCCGAAAGATTGATGACGAGCCGCTTTTTAGATTGCCGGTTAAGACGTCCAGCGAGCTGAGGGTGATATCCGCCGCGACGGTGGCGCCGGTTGAGAGCAGTTGTTGAACGCCGAGGTAGCCCTGTGAGGTGATGGTTTCGTCGGTTCCGTTGGTCTGATAGACTGACATTGCTCCGCCCATCGGGATCAGAGCGTAAAGATGTTCAGCATCCCATTGCTCCAGCGCGGTCAAATATAATTGCTCAACGCGGTCGCGATATTCCGGCCCGGCCAGCACAGCCAGTTGAATGGCTTGCTCCAGACCAAGGGTTTGGGTGCGGCGCGTATCTTCAAGAATGGCATCGACCATCGCCTGGCGGTGTTCGTTGGGATCGACACTGATATCGGTGGGGGTGCCGTAGGTGTCCTGCCACTTGCTCTGGATGGCCGAGTAGGCCTTTTGGTCGGCTTGTGTGATTGCTTTTTGGGTGTCCATTCTGCAGCCCGACAGACAAAGGACAGAAGACAGAAGACAGAGGATAGAGGACAGAAGGCAGAAGTCAGAGGTACGAGAACACGGCATAGAAGGCAGAGGAGGACGGCCTTTGGGTTTTTGAGGTACCGTCTTTGAATCGGCAAACACTGTTAAGATTCTGCATATGTAAGTCATGACGAGGAATTTCTCTTACAGGCCACGAATGCCGACGAGTTCATTGCCGGCCAGCTGAATCCCTTCGGGGATGGAGATTTTAATTGCCCGTCCCCATTTGGGCATGGTCGGGGTTGGCCAAAGTTGCTCGGGCATCAGTTCGACCGTCGGGCTGATCGAGCTGATTTCAGACTGAAAGACTTGCCGAGGGAAAGTGTGTTTGGCGACTTCCACCGGCTGATGAATTTCCAAGGGCCGCTGAAACGCCGGATCCAGCCATGCGAGAATATAATCCGCCGATGGCGGGCTGACCGTCAGGATGATGTCGCCGGCCTGGACCCCCTGGCCTTCGGATGTCAGAATGGAGCTGACCACGCCGTCAATTTTTGCGGTGAGCATCATACGGAACGTCGGGGCGAACAATTCTGCCAGCATATTTTCCTGAACCGTCACGGCTTTACGGTGCGGCCCAAGCAGGGCATCAATATACGATTGGTCTACCTGCCCGAGGGCGTATTGTTCGAGCTGCCGGCGGGCGGCATTCAGCCTGTTTTGGGCCTCGGCTTCGAGTTGTTCTGTCGCGGTAACCTTGCGGGCCATTGCCTCGTATTCGAGTTCCGCTTTGCGTGCTTCATAGGGATGGATGGCCTGTTTGTCCAGCAGGTCGTGAACGGCGTTTTTTTCCAGTTCCAGCCCCGCCAGAAGCCCTCTGTCCATTTCCAGATCGGTACGAATCTGCAGCAGGTCCAGATAAAGATTTTCCACATCCAGCGCCAACTGTCCATAGCGGAGCATGAGGCTGTTGTTCTCTGCGGCGATATCAAACCGCAATTGCTGCTCGACTGCGGCCAGTTCTGCCTTGAGTCGATCCAGTTCGGCCAACATTGTATTTTTGCGTGCTTCATTGACCGCCTTGAGATATTCGTTTTCAGGCGGTGAGCCTAACTCCACGATGGCCAACAAATCACCGCGCTGTACCGGCTCGAACAGCGAAACGGGGATCACCCGTACGATGCCGTTGTCGGCAGCGGAGAGGGTTTGCGATGAGGCCACAGCCAGCCCCGTTAACGCGAACGTTTGGTGGCGGTGGAGATACAAAAAGACCACCGCCGCGGTCGCGGACAGCCACACTGCCGCGGGCAGCATTCTGCCAATCAACTTTCCCTGTCTTTTCGATGCCATATCAAACGTCTCTTTCCTTACATCTCCAACAGTTGTTCCTGCATTGTCAGACTGACGTTATGTACCCCTTCGATTTTTCGTATTTCTGAAAGCAGCAGTTCGTTGTGTCGCGCGGTTCGAAGGGACAGCTGGTAGGCATAGTCCATGTATCCCTCGTCCGGAGCCGAGGAATTGGAGGAGATCAGCGTAAAGGATCGACTGAACTTTTTCAGGACCGACAGAACCGGATGGTTCGGTTCGATTGTTCCGTCGAAACTGAATCGCAAAAAGGCGTTGTATGAATGATGCATTCCGAAATCCGCAATGTGTAAATAAATGAGTACCAAACACAATGTTAATGTGCCGATGATGGCAATGGCGTAGCGCTGCGAGCCGCAGGCCATGCCGATTACCACCGCACAAAACAAAAACGCGATATCGCGTGTATCTTTGATGATATTGCGAAAACGAATCAGCGATAGGGCGCCCATCAGGCCCACGGCGATGACAAAACTGCCTGAAATCGTTGCCATCACCAGGGCGACGGCCATGGTAATAATAATCAGAGACTGGACAAACGATTTGGAGTAGGACAGGCTGTTGTGAGTAAAGTAATAGACCCACGCCAGCAACTGGCCGAGGACAAAGCTCAGCAGCAGCGAAAGCAAGAACGTCCCTCCGTCCACTCCCTGGGTTAAGGGGCGAGCGTCCAGAAACTGCCAAAATGTATCCATACTTAACTGTTTCCTTAGGGGTTCCAGAGGCTCGGAAGCCGGTACATTGCGGTTCCGTTAGGCACCAACATCCGAACAGAACTGCAATACTTGGAGACTGATTCCCGCGTCAAATCGAACATACGAACCAAGTCTTTGAGCCACAACGGGAAATTGATTGTGAATTTGATTTCCAGGATCACAAAGTCAATCGGTACCGGCTGCCAGCCCTGCCCATTCATCGTAAAAACCGGATTGTTGACGAATTTACAATACAAATGGCGATCAAAGGTGATGCGTACCTTTGAATCGGTTTGATTTTCGTAAGCCTCGCGCATATATCGAATCAGGGCCACCGGTCGTGCCTGCAAATACTGGCAGTAATGCATAAACTGCTGGAGTATCTGGCGATCTTTTTCGGGCAGATTCTGCGGAACGTAACTGCCGTTCAAGATTGGGGCCAGATGCTCTTTGGCGACACGGGCACGGCTTTTGTAGATAATACGATTGAGCTTGCGTTTTATTTCAAAGAAAACCGGACTGTTGTGGTCGTCGTCATAGCCGCGTACGCGCAACTTAAAGCGATTGCACTTATCCAGCACTGTTTCGTGGAATAAGTCAAATCGCGGCGAGTCCAAATAGAGGCTGCATATCGGATATTGATGGTTCGGTTGATTGACGGCGTATTTGTCCATCTTCAGGTAACCCTGGACATAGGACCGGATGGCGATAGCGGTGGACTCGGGCACGCGGTATTTTAACTCATACCGCTTGGCCAATAAGGTAGAGGAGTGGTCAGCAGGGGACGGCTCAGAAGACAGCGGTCGGGGGCTGCGCGCACGGCGAACCAGACCATAAAGGTCGGCCCCCGAACGGGTGTGTTGCTTCAAATCTCGTGGAAACTGCTGCATGCTCCTTAACCCACCCAAAAAGATTGAATACTTGTAGAAAAACCATTTTACTCTTATTATACATTCTTTCTAACATAAAATTAACCAAAAATCAACATTTATCTTGGATTTCAGGTGGATTCGACGGGAAAGGCGGCCCAGATGCCCCAAAAACCCATAAAACACCCCTGTTTTTGTAGGTTTTGAAACAACTGGATGATATTTATATTGAACTATTTTTCTTGTTTCCTGCTTTTTGGCGCACAAGGTGTCGAACTGACGAGTCAGCGGCCCGTGCAGAGGGGGGGATGGTCTTGCTGAGGCCATGTCCGAAGGGATTGACGGCTGGGTCAGGTTGCGTAACTGTGCATGCCGCCAAAAAGGCGGGATAAATTGACCCACAGCAGTGTGATGACAATGAAGCCAAACCCCGTGATGACCAGCCAGAGTCGTGTGCGAATGTAAAGCCTGGGGTGGACAATTCGCCAGTGGAAGTAGAACATATAGACCAGCCAGCAGGCCAGCGACCAGAGTTCCTTCGGGTCCCATCCCCACCAATCACCCCAGGCCAGTTTGCCCCAGACGCTGCCGAGAATCAGCCCCAGTGATAACAGGGGAAAACCAGCCGCGGCGATGCCGTAACTTTGTCGCTCGGCCTCGATGAGCTGTTGGCCGCCATAATGTCCAACCACGGCCGCCACGGCCGGAATGGCTGCCCGTGCCATCAGTACATAGGCGATCATATAAGCCGCGACGTGAGGGCCGAACAGGGCGCTTTGCAGGGCAGGCGGCAGCGGCCTAAGCGCGGCAGAAAAGATGAATCCGGCCGGAAAACACACCAGCACCCCGATCAGCGCGTCGCCAGCCTGCATAATCCACGATCGATGCTTTTGCATGTGTTCGGTCAGCAGGGAGATCGGCCAGACCAGCACGGCCATCAGCAAAAACACCTCGTACAGATTTTGCATTGGCAGGTGTGTGGAAAGTACCCAGCGGGTGATGTAGCTTGCCATTGCCGCAAGAAAGGCAAACGCCAATCCCCCCCGACCGGCGCCGGTTTTGCGTTTGCGCAGCAATTGGACTAAGGCCGCCGCATAGCCGGCCAGGGTCAAATAAATCAGCAATCCCTGAATATCCCATTTAATGTGCATCGGGCAGTTCCTGTTGTTGACGCCGGTGCAGCGGCAGGCCCCAGTAGTGTCCGAACAATCCTATGGTCAGCAGGGCATATCCTGAAAAGACCCCCCACAGGCCGCTGTCAGAAACGACCATAATCCCGCTGTAGGGCCCGATCTCATCTTGGCCAAAGGTGCTTTGGTAGAAATGATAGCCGCCGTAGCAGAGCGGATGGTTGACGCGGATGGTTTTTTCACAGACGATGCGGCCGTTTTTTTCTATGGCCAACAGGCTTTTGTATTCTTTGGGTGTGTGCGGAGGCAGATAGCGGGCTAAAAACCGGGCATTTGGCAAAAAATTCGGCTCCACTTGCTCAAAAACATAGTGGCGGGACTCTTGGCCTTCAGGGTCTGTTAAAAGCACTTCATAGGCCGGATTGCTCCGGTCGGTCGGGCCTTCCGTGCCGACTATGCCGTTTTTGCCTCGCTGGAGTTGCAGATTATCAAAGCGTTGCGTGATTTTGGCTGTCAGGGGGGGATCGGAAAGGGACTGTGTTGACCCGACCTCGGCGGGCAGCGTACCGATAAGTTTTCCGGCGCGATTGTACAGTCCGATGCTCGGGGTATCATAGTAAGTGACGGCGGTTTCGAGCAAATGGACGATAAAGGGCAGTTCAAAGACCCCTTTTTGTCTGTCCTGAAAGACTTGCCGGCTGCGGTGGCCTTGACGCAGCAGCATGGTGCCTTTGGTTAGTTTTGGCTCCCAGCCGACAGCGCGGCGCAGTTGATGGGCGGCTTGAGACCCCCAAAGCCCACCGAGCAGCACCAAAAGGCAACCGGCATGGCACAGCAGCAAAGAGGGACGCCGACGAAGGGGTCTGTATCCCACAAAACCTGCGATGAACAAGGCGGCCAGCAGAAACCAGTAGATTGCCAGCGGCGGGGAGTTGAAAAACAACTTGGCCTTGTCGGCCCCCAAAAACGCACCGGTGATGCTGAAAAGAATCAGCAGCAGGATAAAAAACAACGCCAAATTCAGCGACAGATAGCGAACAAGAATCGTCTTCATTAAGACATCGGTTTATGTGGATAATCGGTCTTTAATCTTAGCGATAACTATTGCAATGACAACGGGTTGAATTATCTTCGCAAAGAGGGGGATTGCAAGCAAAAAACCGGTGCAGCCCAACTCGGAGCCGCAGGGGGATGGTGCAATCGACACAGCGGTCGGTTATCGAGGGGCAATCGGTGCGGGGATTTTAGGACACCAGAGAGCACCTGTTGTGATCGCGGATTTCCTGGGCGATGCTGAAGGCGACGTCAAGGGCGAGGGAGAAAACGGGATCCAACGGGTCGCAAATAGAGTGTGCCTCCAAAAACATCTCGGCCAGTGTGGTGGCATTACAAAAGCCGAACTGGTGGATGTGTTCGTGCATCCAGTTTGAAATCTGTTCTTGTGTCATTGCAACTCTCCTGGGTTCAAAAGACAGCCGCCCCCTACACAGTCCAGAGTGTCATTTTGTGTATATCGTCGCGGGATGCTGTTTGAGTTGAATGTTTTTGGCGGTTGACGGCCTGGCAAGGGGCAGCGGGGAGGTGTTTAGGGGGATTGGACTATGGTCGATCGATATGGTAGGGGTGATAATAATAGTGATATCTGCATTTTTTTCAGGATTGTCCGATAAAAAGCTAAAGAGTTTGATAAGGGGTGTCGATAATAAAAATATGGTCAATAATACTGTTAATAAGG
>JAAYQH010000317.1 GCA_012519365.1 Planctomycetota bacterium
AGCAACGCCGCGGCCGTGGCCATCCGCGCTATCGGATCGGGCGTGACCGTAAAAAACTGCTCCAGTTGACTGATTATCCGTCCGTAGCGGTGCTGTTTTTGCTGTTCCATAGGTTATCGTGTTGCCATAGCGTTGCTGATGCGTTCAATGGCCTGCTCGAGCAGCGTCCGTGGACAGCCGAAGTTCAGCCGGACAAAACCATCACCGTCAAACTCCTTGCCGTCGGAAACGCCCACACCGGCCTGCTCAAACCATTTGGCCGGCTGTTCAACGGCCAGTCCCCTCGCGTCAATCCAGGCCAGATAAGTCCCCTCGACCGGCCCCATCGAAAGAGCCGGCAAGGCATTGACAGCCTGATACACATAATCCCGATTGTCGCGCAAATAGGCGATTAACTCCCGATGCCACGCGGCACCCCGCGTAAAGGCCGCCCGACAGGCCGTGTAGCCCAGTATATTGACGTGCGGCAGAATCCCTCGCATTGCCTGCAAAAATTGCTGTCGGAGTTTTTCGTTCGGGATAATCGCAAACCCGCAGTTCAGCCCAGGCAGATTAAACGTCTTGGCCGGCGACATCAATGTTACCGTCCGCTCGGCAATCTCAGCAGACAGCGTCGCTGTAGGAGTATGACGACAAGTCGGCTCCACAACCAAGTCGCAATGAATTTCATCCGAACAGAGAATGATGCCGCGTTCCACACAAAATTGCGCCACCTCCAGCAATTCCTGACGTGTCCACACGCGCCCGACCGGATTGTGCGGCGAGCACAACAGCAAAAGCCGCGTTTGCGGCGTTGCCGCCTCGGCCAAAGCAGCCGGCTCAAAACCCCATCGGCCTCGCTCCTGCCGCAGGGGACATTTAACAACTTCCCGACCGGAAAACGTCGGGGCAACGAGAAAAGGGGGATACACCGGCGTAAACGTCAACACCCCTTCACCCGGCCCGGCAAATGCCCGACAGGCCACATTCAACGCCGGCACCAATCCGGGCAGCCAGAGAATCCACTCCCGTCGAATCGCCCAGCCGTGCTGCTGGCCCACCCAGTCAATAACCGCCTCGTAATCGGCCGGCCACGCCACGGCATAGCCGAATACGCCATGATCCACACGCCGCCGCATCGCCTCGATAATCGGCTCAGCACAGCGAAAATCCATATCCGCTACCCACATCGGAAGCACATCCCGACCGCGGTAGCGCGACCATTTCAAACTGTCGGTATCCTCCCGGCCCAGACACGTATCAAACAGAGCTGACCTCATCGTGCTGTCATCCATGGGCATCGTTGCCGGAGATTATCGCATGGGTTGCCGTCGTGAATTCGTCCGCTGTCCGGAGCCGACCGTCTGAAAACTGCTGTCGGCCCCATTTTCGTACCTGCCGAAAATCATACGGCCGGCCGAGGTCTGCAAGGCGCTGGTCACGACAAACGTAACCGTCTGACCGATGCGGTCGCTGCTGTTCTCGACAACCACCATCGTGCCATCCTCAAGGTAGCCGACACCCTGTGTCGGTTCCTCGCCCGGACGCAGGATTTTGACCTGCATCGTCTCGCCCGGCAGCGTAACGGTCTTCAGGGCGTTGGCCAGCTCATTGATGTTGATTACGTCCACACCCCGAAGCGAAGCGACCTTGTTCAGGTTAAAATCATTGGTAACCAGCCGCCCGTCACAGTTTTTAGCAAAGGCAATCAATTTTTGATCCACGTCAGTATCCGACTCCACGCCCGGCGGCGGCGTATCATCGATTTTAACCTCCACCATTGAGCTGTTCTGGAGTTTGTTGAGAATATCCAGCCCCCGACGCCCCCGATTGCGCTTGATTTTGTCGCTCGAATCGGCCACAAGCTGCAATTCGTTCAGCACAAACCGCGGCACAATCAACGGCGCATCAAACAGCCGAGTCTGGGCAATATCGGCAATCCGCCCATCAATAATCACCGACGTATCCAACACCAGCGGCCGAAGCCCTTTGGTCTGACGGGAAAATTCAATATAGGGAATAATCGTGCGAAAATCATCCTTGGTCCGCAAAACAATGCTGATACACAAATAACAGACGCATGTCCCGACAAACCAGACCACCATATTCAGGGTCTTTTCCTCCAGCTCAAAATAAATCACATTAACCATCTGGATGACCCGGCTCAGCCCCCAACTGACCACCAACCCAATCAGCAGACCAAAAAATACCCCCGCCAGTGCCGACAGCGATTTTTTGGGCGTCAACCACTCCACCACGATGGCCAACACCGTCAGCACCAAGCCCATCACAAACACATAAATATCCTGTTGGGTGCGGGCGGTCTCATGCAGCCCGACAAAAAGAAACGCGGTGGCCGTTACAAAAAATAAAAATCGGATAAAATATAACAAAATCATAATATTTCCTTCCAAAAAAACTTTTCTTATAACGGATAATAAAACGCCTGTCAGAAAAAATCTATTTTACACCTAGACAACAAAAAAACCAACTCTTAAAACATCCTATCGGATTATCGGCATTTCCCCGTGCCGCATTGACACCTCTTGCCAAAATTAAACCCACAGAGGACACCCCCAAGAAGGCAAGGGCACGACCGTCAGCATTCACACTTACGACATGGCAATTTATTTCACATTACGATAGATACGATACTGAATGTCTCATTCTCTGACATTCAATCCCTCATTCTCAGTTCCAAATTCTTAATTCATTCCCCATCTCTATAGTATGGTTTTTTATTGGGATATCTGGCATTGGCTGGTTAAGCATCCCCCGCAAACAGCCGAAAATAAACGGACACTGTCGCATGCGTCATCTTAGGGTTTACGCATAAAGGTATCGATGAAACTTCGCCAAACAAAGACAATTTGGCTCGGTTTGCTTTGCATCGGCGTCCTGGGGTATCTGCTGATGCTCGGACAAATTAACATCCGACAATTTGAGGCTAAACTAACCCAACGCGCTCAAGAGAACCTCCTGCAACGGGCCTACGCCGCTCAGCGTCATTTTGATGACCTGCTCAGCCTGTTATCGGACTATCTCCAGTCAATGGCCGCACAGACCCATCAGCCCGGCCAAACCCTCAATGACACTGCCCAAACGCCGCATTTGGCCGTTCCCCTGTTGGATTCAGCGGTACTGTCCCTAAAGCGGGTGGACAACTATGAATTCACGACAAACCAACCCCAGAATGCCGCACACGAAGGCCTATCCTCTCCCTCATCGACGGCTGATGCCGCTAAAGCCTTGTCCCTCCCAAAGACGCCGCGATTGACCATCGATATGCAATCTGATCCGCCGGCTCTGGTCATGATTCATCCCTTAAAAGAGCACACAACCGCCGCCGGGGCGTTGGTGCTTCGGCTGTCCGTTCAAGACCTGCTCAACCGGCTGACCTCAAACACCACAGATCTGGACACACGACTCTGTCTGGTCAGCGGCGACGGGCGTGTCATTGCAGCCCGCTGCGAGCAAGCCGATCGGCTCTCTGAACCGCATTGGCCGCACCAACTGCACGGCGCCTATTTGCTTGACGATATTCGACACCAGCGAGGCGGCGTCGGAATACTTTGCCTCGACGATGACAAACCCGCTGCTCAGAGCCGTTATCTTGTCGGTCAAAGCCCGCTTGACGGGGTGGCCGCCCCTTGGGCGATAGCATCCATTCAATCCGAACAAGCCATCCAAACCGCCGTGGTCGAACATGCACGCGGGATTCAATTGGGGATGGTGTGTTTATTTATGGCGGTCTCTTTGATCTGGCTGCTGTATTGGCGTACCGCGCGCCGACGCATCGTCATCGAGCAGCAAATCGCTCTCGGACAGGCAACCGTGGAACTGCACCACGTCTCCGAACAGAGCCGAAAGCTTCAACAGCACTACCAACGGCAAATCGCTTTTTATCGGGCAATCCTCAATGCCGTGCCGATGAGTCTGTACTGGAAAGACAGCGAAGGCCGACTGCTCGGTTACAACGACCCATACGCCCACATCGCCGGTTGTGAACCGATAGATTACGGCCCTGTCCCAAGCGACTCGGAGGTGTTCGAACAGCAGCAGGAAGGCCTGCCGCTGGACATGGAAGTGATGGACAAAGACATTGAGCTTCTCTTTTTGCCGCAGACCTACGGCAAGGATAACTATTTGGTCTCCAAGATTCCCCTTAAAGACAAGGCAGGGCGCGTCATAGGCCTGTTGGGCGGCCTGCTGAAAGAGGACCATCTCAAAAACAGCCAACAGCAACGCTTTTGCACAGCACTGAACAGCCATTGTGTAACTGAATCGATGCCCATACCCGCCCTGCTGATCAACCGTAAGGGATACGTGCTGCACGCCAACGCCGCCTTCTGGAAACGGTTTGAGAAAAATCAGCCATCAACGGTCTGCAAAGTTGCCGATCTTCTTGACCTGAATCCGCCCGATTTATTTGAGCAGAAAATCCACAACTTTACAAAAACACCCCGTCTCCACGAGCAGACCTTCTCTCTCGGCCTGGGCGAAAATTGCTATTGGACAATCACCTACCCGATTTACGAAAACAGCAAACTCAAAGGCCTTTTGGCCCTGCTGACGGATGTCAGTGAATTAAAACAAACACAACAACATCTCGAAAAGGTTCTTGACAAGTATCGCCGCCTGTTGAGCGACCTGCAAGAACAGTTTGACCGGCTTTCGAAGACCGCCGATGCGATGCTCAACGCAGCCGAGCCGCAGACGCACCTTGACGAATTGAAGAGCGGCATTGGCGCATGTCTCGAAAGCCTAAGCCGCAGCGCCATTGCACCGACCCAGACAACCCACACCCCGGCAGCTTCTGTGCCTGTGGCAGAATCGTCCTCTTCGCATTCATCCAAACACAGCAATCCTCAGGAGACTACCGATATGCCGACAGATGACCGCGACATCGAGCCCGACAAAAACCGGCCGACCCTTCGTATTCTTCTCGTGGACGATGCCCCGGAAAATCTGACGCTGCTGGAGATTATTCTTTCCCGTCTGGGTATGACGACAGTGCAATGCACCGGAGGGCAGGAGGCTGTCTCGCTGTGCCAAAAGGAACACTTCGATCTGATCCTGATGGATATTCAGATGCCCGATAGGAACGGTCTGGAGGCCATTCGAGGTATCCGCGCCGACGGCCTCAACACCGCCACGACGATTATCGCCATGACCGCCTCAAACGAAAAAGACGATGAACTCGCTGCACTCGAGGCAGGCTGCAGCGATTGCTTAAATAAGCCGATCGACCGAAATCTGCTGGAACAAAAAGTACGCCGTTGCGTATCCAAAAAACAACAGATGCTGGACGCCGAAAAGGGATTGGAAATCACCTCGTTTCTGGAAGGCGACCCCGTCTATCATAAAACCATTGAAACCTTCATCCACAATCTGCCCGGCCGTATTGAACAGATCCGCCAGGCCCTAAACAAAAACGACTTTGAAGAATTGGCGGCAAAAATTCATGCCCTCAAAAGCTTGGGCGGCTTTGCCGTCTATACCGAAAAAGCCGCTCAACTGGAAGAAAACCTCCGCGAGCAGAATGTGGACAAAATCCAGGCTCAGATTGACGAGATGGTGCAATTGTGTATGCACACCAAGATAAAAACAGATAATAAATAGCAATAATCCACTGCCCCCCCCTCCCCTCCGCCGTCGGCCCGAAAATTCCAAAAATAAATCTTGACGCCGGGGCAAATAAAACTATATTTATAAGTCTTTCGCGGATGTGGCGGAATTGGCAGACGCGCAGGCTTCAGGTGCCTGTGGGCATTAGCCCGTGGAGGTTCGACTCCTCTCATCCGCATTCCTTTTTTAGGCCAAAAATGAGGTTTTTCAGCATTTTCCAAAGTTTTATTCCAAAGTTTCATCCCCTTTGTTATAATACCTTCAAATGATATACTACGGCGCAAATATTGCTCAAGAAAACCGGTTGGTAACGTCGATAACTTCTTATAAGCATGGTGCTTATAAGGAGAATCGCTATGGATATTGCACAGATTAAAGGGATTGGCAAAGCATTGAACGCATTTTTGTCGCAATTTGACGACTGTTTTGCCCGTATCGGCTCGCGGCGGAGTCTGCGGGCGTACGTTCACGGTCAGTTGTCCGATCTGCCGCGAAAGAGCATTGAGCCCATCGCTCTTGCCGCCGACATGAAGCCTCGCAACTTGCAGTGCTTTCTGTCCCTCTTGGAGTGGGATCATCTTCGGCTCCGCGACAAGCTTCAATGGATGGTTGCCGCCGAGCATGCCCACCCGGCGGCCATCGGCCTGATTGACGACACGGGCAATCCCAAAAAAGGCCGTGATACCGCCGGCGTCCAATGGCAATGGTGCGGCAACACCGGCAAGAGAGACAATTGTGTGGTGGGCGTGCACATTGGCTATGTGGCGGGCGATTTTCAGTGCCTGTTG
>JAAYQH010000318.1 GCA_012519365.1 Planctomycetota bacterium
CTTGTTCCAGCAACGCAATGGCTTTTCGCCGACGTTGCTCCAGCTGTTTTGGGGTTCCTGAAGGTCTCATGTCCTTATTATCGGACATTTGGCTTCGTTACGTTTAACTTTTCAAAGAGCAATAGGTTGTGAAACCCATTTATATAAAGGGATATCCTGCTCAGAAAAAGATAAGACAGCACATAAATACACAAAACTTTGATTAACCACTTTTTCGTTTTACGCATTTTACTCATAAGCGACGGCCTCCAGTTTTAAACGATTAAAAGATATTGCGCTTGTCCATTTTTTGACGCATCATCGCTTTGGGTCTCACTGTTTTACGGTTTCCATTCTGTCTGTTTCAGGCAAGTGCCATTATATCGGACGGGTGGCACCTTCAAGCCGAAGGCTTGTGGGTGCCTGTGGTGCGTGGGGGGGGTCGGTTGCTTTTTCTCTTGTTGCTCATAGGTCGTCACATTTTTCTGTCCAGCCTTCGGTAGCCGACGGCTTCGGCGATGTGCTGGGGCTGGATGTCGTCGCACTGTTCAAGGTCGGCGATGGTACGGGCGACCTTGCAGATTTTGTCGTGTGCCCGGGCACTAAGGGCGAACTCGCTCATCGCGTGTTTGAGCATCTGTTCGCCGGCCTCGTCCAGTCGGCAGAACATCTCCACGTCCTTATGCGTCATTGTGGCGTTGGTCATCATCCGACCGGTACCGAAACGTTCGGCCTGACGGGCACGAGCGGCCAGTACCTGCTGCCGCAGGCTTTTTGAATCCTGCCCGTTGCTTCGGCCGCGGAGCTGACGAAACGCCACCGGCGGCACTTCGACGTGAATATCGATCCGATCCAGCAGCGGCCCGGAAACCTTGCCCATATATCGTTCAATCTGGGTGGGCGTGCACTTGCAGCGGCGGATGTGGGTGCCGTAATAGCCGCACGGACAGGGGTTCATCGCAGCGATCATAATAAAGTTGGCTGGGAAACGCAGCGTCCCTTTGGCCCGCGAAATCGTAACCGCCCCTTCTTCCAGCGGCTGGCGAATCATTTCAAGAATATGCCGCTGGAATTCGGCGAACTCATCGAGGAACAGGATGCCGTGATGGGCCAGGCTCAATTCGCCCGGTCGCGGATAAGCACCGCCGCCGACCAGCGACGGGCCCGAGGCGGTATGGTGTGGCGTGCGGACCGGTCGCGTGGCGATCAGGGCCTGGCCTTTGGGCAGCAACCCCACCGAGGAATAAACCCGCGTCGTTTCCAGTGATTCGGCCAGCGACAACGGCGGCAGAATCGTCGCCATTCGCTGGGCCAGCATCGTTTTCCCCGCCCCGGGCGGGCCGATCATCATAACATTATGCCCTCCGGCCGCAGCGATGGTCAGGGCACGTTTGACGCTTTCCTGCCCTTTGACGTCCGCAAAATCGACCGGATAGACGCTGGCCTGCTCGAACAGCGAGTCGATGTCAAGGGTTGTCGGCTCAATCTCGATGGCATCGGCCAAAAACCCGGCCGCCTGGGCCAGCGAGCCGACCGCGATGACCTCCAGGCCCTCCACCACGGCGGCTTCGGCAGCGTTATCCAACGGCACAATGATGCCTTTGAAGCCGTTTCCCCCGGCGGTTAAGGCCATGCTCAGCACGCCGTTGACCGGTCGCACGCGCCCATCAAGGGCCAACTCGCCGACAATGACATAATCGCCGAGTTTGTCGCTGATCAGCCCGCCGGCACACCCCATAATCCCCAGCGCAATGGGCAAATCGAACGCAGGACCAGCCTTTTTGATGTCCGCCGGGGCCAGATTGATCAGCGGCTGAACATTGGGGA
>JAAYQH010000319.1 GCA_012519365.1 Planctomycetota bacterium
CCTCTGCCGTCGGTCTTGGCCGATGATCTTTTATGTTGTTTATGTCTTTGGTTGGTTCCTCTGAATCGAGAAAACTCAAGTATATACGGAAAACAGCGTTTTTCCACAAAAAACATTGCAAATTGATGTTTTTTTGGATTATAATGCCCTTTGAATCAGGCAGCGGCATACAGTCAACACAAAACATCCAATGGAGTGAAGGAATGAAGGTACGAATCGAAGACAATTGTACGGCGTGCGGGATGTGCGTGGATACCTGTCCGGAAGTGTTCACCATGGGTGATGCCATCGCCGAGGTTGTTGTTGACGAGGTTCCTGCGGAACTGGAGGAAATCGTCCAGCAGGCCGCCGATGAGTGTCCTGTGGAGGCGATTGTCGTCGAATAGCCGATTGGATTCTGATTGGATTCTCTGCGTCTTGCGACACGCCAGGACAGCCCCCGCATAGGCGAGCAGGGGTGTGTTGTCATTTGATACCTCAGGATGTCGGGACAAGGGGGTATGTTCATTCGTTATC
Organism: Planctomycetota bacterium; assembly: GCA_012519365.1. Lineage (GTDB taxonomy): Bacteria > Planctomycetota > Phycisphaerae > Sedimentisphaerales > Anaerohalosphaeraceae > T3Sed10-213. The sequence continues at coordinate 517 of JAAYQH010000319.1, forward strand.
GTCGTCAGCGGTTCGGGCACAAATAGCATAAAATCTTAATTTCAAAGAAGTTATATTTCAAAAACAAGCGTAAAAGAAGGCCCTATTGCGCGCTGTAACTTTTGGGAGATTTCATGGACAAAATAGGATTTATCGGATGCGGCAATATGGCCGAAGCCATTATTAAAGGTCTAATCAATGCCGGTTTATACGCCCCCGAACACCTTATGGCCTCGGACGTACGCTCCGAACGGCTCGACTTTATGGCCCGTAAGTACCACATCAAAACCACCCCGCACAACGAAGACATTAGTGCTTCTGCCGACGTGGTGATGCTCTGTGTCAAACCCCAAAACATCAAAGCACTGCTCGATCAGATCAGCGGAAAGACACGGGACAATGCCGTCGTAATTTCGATCGTCGCAGGCATTCGGACCGATTATCTGGGCAGGTATTTGAGCAATTGCCGAATTATTCGCGCGATGCCCAATACCCCCGCGATGGTCGGTCAAGGGGCTACGGCGGTATATGCGGCCAACGGTGCGGATGAGGCCGTTGAACTTGCCTTGCGGCTGTTCTCAGCGGTAGGCTGTGCGGTCGTCGTCAAGGACGAACAGCTTATTGATGCGGTTACCGCTATCAGTGGATCGGGGCCGGCCTACTTTTTTGTGTTCATGGAACTGATGGTCAAGGCCGCCGTGGAAATGGGGCTGCCGCTCGATGTCGCTGAGACGCTGGTCTATCAGACCGCCAAAGGCGCCGTCGTCCTGGCCGATCAGGCCCGTACACAGGGACAGAGTCTGGCTGAGCTGCGTCGCAAGGTCACCTCGCCTGGCGGCACCACCGAGGCGGCCATAGAAACCTTCAAGGCACTCGGATTGGGCAAAGTGCTTAGCACCGCCTTGGAACGCGCCCGGCAGCGAAGCATTGAACTGTCACAGCAATCGGGATAGCACACACGTCGGCTTTCGATCGGCGGCGTTTTTGTCAACTAGCCGTTCATCTTGAAAAGTGAAAAATGCAGATATGGGAGGTATGACAATGAGAGTCGAGGTTCGCCAAAAAAGTCCGATAAAAACCGGGGTCTTTGTATTGATGGTCTGTAGTGCCGTTATTTTGGCTGATAGCCGACAGGATTTATCGCTATGGTATCAGCAACCCGCCCGACGCTGGACTGAGGCGCTGCCGGTCGGCAACGGTCGGCTGGGCGCGATGGTCTTCGGCGGTGTCCAGACCGAGCGGATCCAGCTCAACATCGATTCGCTATGGGCCGGCCCGCCCGTGCCCCAGCCGCCGGAAGGGGCTTATGAAGCGTTGCTCGAGGCACGGTCTTTGCTCTTTCAGGACAAATACGCCCAGGCCGAGAGCGTCATTGCCCGTCGTTTTCTGGGGCCGCGAATTTCGCCCCGCAGCCACCAAACCCTCGGCGATCTGCGGCTGGAAATGCAACTGCCTCAGACCCCCATCAACAACTATCAGCGGCAGCTGAATTTGGACGATGCCGTCACACGGACCACCTTTGAGGTGGACGGCATTCGGTACACCCGCGAAGTGTTCTGCTCCGCACCGGATGATGTCGTGGTAGTCTCGCTGACTGCCTCGCAGCCGGCGGCGCTGACGCTGGAGGTACGTCTGGACAGGCCGGCGGATTTTGAAACCATCGCCGTCGGCGATACCATGCTGATGATGTCAGGGCAGGCCTCCCACAATGGAAAACACAAGGGCGTCCGTTACCACGCAACGCTGTATGCCGATGTTTCAGGCGGGCAGTGCGTTGCCCGCGACAATACCCTGGCGATTCGTCAGGCCGACGCGGTGTGTTTGCTGCTGACCGCGGAAACCGACTACAATAAGCGCACCCCTTACGAGCCGCTGACCGATGACCTGCGTGCCCGATGCGGCGGAAAAATTCTCGAGGCCCTGGCCAAATCCTATGACACACTCAAGGTTGCCCATTGCGAGGATTATCAGCGGTTGTTCCGTCGGGTTGAACTGGATTTGGGCGGCGCAGAGGCCGCTCAAACCCCCACCGACAAACGGCTTGAGGCCGTTAAAGCCGGCGCCGACGATCCGGCCCTGGCAATGCTCTATTTTCAGTTCGGGCGGTATTTGCTGAGTTCGTCTTCTCGTCCCGGGACCCTGCCGGCCAATTTGCAGGGGCTGTGGAATGAGCAGTTGGAGGCCCCCTGGAATGCCGACTATCACATCAACATCAATATCCAGATGAACTACTGGCCGGCGGAGGTGACCAATCTGTCCGAATGTCATGAGCCGTTTTTCGACCTTCTTGAGGCCCTCGTCCCGTCCGGGCAGCAAACCGCCCGTCAGGTCTATCACTGTCGCGGCTTTGTTGCCCACCATACCACCGACCCGTGGCTTTGGACCACACCCATCGGCGTGCCGTCCTGGGGGATGTGGCCGTTTGGCGGGGCCTGGTGCACGCGTCATTTTATGGAGCGGTATTCCTTTACACTCGATAAAGACTTTTTGCGTGATCGTGCCTGGCCGATCCTCAAAGAGGCGGCGCTGTTTTTCCTTGATTATCTGGTTGAGGATCCGCGTACCGGCAAACTCGTCGCCGGCCCGGCCAATTCGCCGGAAAACGCCTTTAACGGGCCTGACGGACAACCGGCCAGCCTCGATATGGGCGCCTCGATGAGCCAGCAGATTGTGTGGGATGTGTTCACCCATACGCTCCAGGCCGCCGAAATCCTCGGCCTCAACGACCCGCTGATTCCAGAGGTTCGCGCGGCTCGAGCCAATCTGGCGATGCCAAAAATCGGTCCGGACGGACGACTGCTCGAATGGTCGCGCCCCTTCGAGGAACGCGAGCCGGGACATCGGCACATCTCCCACGTCTACGCCCTTCATCCGGGCAGTCAATACACCGTTGAAAAAACGCCCGAACTGATTGATGCTATCCGCAAGAGCATCGACTATCGGCTCGCGCACGGCGGCGGCCACACCGGCTGGAGTCGGGCCTGGATCATCAATATCTGGGCACGCCTTCGCGAGGGACAAAAAGCCTGCGACAATCTGCACGCCCTGTTGGCCCAGTCTACCTTGCCGAATCTGTTCGATACCCACCCGCCGTTTCAGATTGATGGTAATTTCGGCGGGACCGCGGCCATCGCCGAGATGCTTCTGCAAAGCCACGCCGGCTATGTGCACCTGCTGCCGGCCTTGCCAAAGACCACCTGGCCGAACGGCTCGGTCAAAGGACTCTGTGCCCGTGGCGGATTTGTGGTAGATATGGAATGGAAAGACGGCCGTTTGACCGAAGCAAAACTGATTTCCAGACAGGGCGGCTCCTGTATCGTCCGGTACGATGATATCAGTGTTGAAATCAATACTACCAAAGGGCAAACAATCGCTCTGGACGGCAAGCTTGCAATCCTATAATCGCACTATTTAGGCAAAGTGGATACACAACGCGGATTTTTAAATCCGCGTTTTTTGTGCTCTTTGCAAACCTTTTTTGAAGACCTAAAAATTTGTTTTAGGTCCTATAAAGTCCGGCTTTAATCCGTTTTACCGAAAAAAAACCAAAAAAATTATTTTTTTGAAAAATTATCACCATAATGCGCAGTTTTACGGCGTCTTATTGAAATGGTAAGAGAGTACGTTTGAGACTACAGCGGCAGACTGAGCAGCAAGGCTTTTCCAAGACAAGCGGTATCCTCTGTTCGAGATGTACGACACCAGGGCAACCGGAAGGGAGTGCAGACGCGGCAGAAGAGCCGACTCAAAAACGGAGGGGTACAAGAAAGGCGTTGGATCTTATCACAACGCCTTTCTTAATTTATGGATACTGTATACCTTTTATGACGCACCCAAGCGCCCCCTTCAAATCCCACGCAGAAGATAAAAATTGGATTGACATACTACATCTTGTGATCATAATAGCAGACATATTGAATGTATAGGTTCCCGGACAAGGTGCTCAATCACGGAGGCAGAGCAAAACGGTGAGGTGCCCGTATTGCAAAGAAGACCGCGACAAGGTAATCGACTCCCGTTCGAGCGATGTCGGCCGGGTGATTCGACGACGACGGGAGTGCTTGGCCTGTCGACGGCGGTTTACCACCTATGAGCGCATCGGCGAGAGCGTCAAGCTCAGTGTCATCAAAAAGGACGGGACGCGTGTCCCTTATGACCGCTATAAAGTCATTGCAGGCCTGCAAAAAGCCTGCTATAAAAGGCCGGTTTCTGTCGATCAGATTCAGGACATCGCCGACAAGATCGAAGAAGATATTTTTCGCAATTTTGACAAAGAAGTGGCCTCACAGTATATCGGTGAACGGGCAATGCGACATTTGCGCCATGTTGACAAGGTCGCCTATATTCGTTTTGCCAGCGTGTACCGTGAATTTACCGACGCCAACGCTTTGCTGGATGAAGTCAGTCAGGCCTTCTCCGAACCCGACAGCCCCGACCAACCCGGCCTGTTTCCATAGTCAGAACAAGACAAATTGTTACGGTTCTGAACCGGAAAGGGTGAGCCATGCAAATTCGGGTGATAAAAGCCGACGGCCAAGTCGAGCCGTACCTGCACACCAAGGTGCTGGGTACATTTCATAACGCCCTGGCACAGGCCGGCGATGTGACTCTGTTTGCCGCCGAGCAAATGGCCGAGGCGGTTACGTATTATCTCTACCGTCAAAAGCCAAATAGTACCCTCACCGTCGATGAGATCCACTTAATGATTCAATCTGTCCTTTCGGCAACGGGGTTTGTTCATGCTGCCGAGGCGCTGAATCGCCACCGTTTGAGACGGCAGCTCAATCGACGGCGAATCGAGATCGTCGGTGACACCCCCGATGCCGACCAGCCGAACATCTGGAGCAAGTCGCGGCTGGCCACGTCCATCGTACGAGATTATGGGACTGATATGTTGACCGCGCGGGCCATCGCCACAAGCGTGGAGGAAAAAGTGCTGGTGATGAATGTGACGCGCCTGCGAAAAGCATTGCTGCGACAATTGATTCTCAACGACCTGGATACTTTGCTCGAGGCCCGTAGGCAATTAGAACCCTCTGCGGTTTAATCATCGGAGGTCATTGCTCTCGAACCCCACCAAGACCGTTTAGGGGACAAGGAAAATATCGTCAGGATTGAAAGGTGTTTCTTTACCGGTGTAGGTATCCACACCCTGGATGGTAAAGATGTCGTCATTGTTATAGACACGGGTTTGAATAAACTCCACAGACCCGTCACAAAACAGGGAATTTTGACCTTTTCGCCGATGATTTGGGCTGAGCATCTGTCGGAGTTGCTCATTCAGTTGGACACGTTCAAATTCGTTGAGTTGCTGGTAAATGGAGGGCTGGAAGGGGATTTGCTGGAAAATCGGATTCATATCGGCCACAATAATCTTACGTGAGCGGTCTATGAGTTTGTCATTTTTATCACACAGCAGCATAAAACTATAGCTGACATGCCGACGCGACGGGAAATCATTCAATTCGGTCATTGTGGCGGCATCAAAACGCACCGGACGCCCTTCCAGATGCCCGCCGCAGACAAACACGGCCCCATCGACATACCCTTCTTTAACCAACTGCCAGACATATCGGGTATTGGAGTGGATTTCAGGGCCTTGATATCCGACCTTCCACCATGGCGAGCCGCTCTGCACCTTAATCTCACTGAGCCGGCCATTGTGCTCAGCGGCAAACGCCGACAAGGCCTGACCGATTTGGCCGAGATTTTTGGCGCAGGCAATCTGCCGGCTTCGCTCCCGCATGGCCCCCAACGACGGAAACAAAATCCCCGCCGCCAGGACAATGGCCGCGGCGGTAGCCAATATCTCAACCACCGGACGCCATCGCGAGCCGTTCTTGACCTTAAGAGAACTCTGGGAGGCCGGAAGGTACTCGGGATTGTCCTGCTGTTCTTTAAGCAGGGCCTTCAATTGGCTTGAGCCGGATACAGGCACCGCTGCCGCGTGCTTTAGGCGAGCCACGGTCAATTCCACAAGGTTTTCGGGGCAAGGTTCATACTTGAGGCTGTCCAGGCCGGATAGCGTTTCCACAAGCCCGTCATATAAACGAGCGGCCTCTGGATTGGAGGCGATCAGGTCACGTCCCCGCAGAATGTTGCTCTCGTCGCCGCAGCGGAAATAAAAATCAAGAATAAGTTGTTGTTCTTCCTGACTAAGATGACCCATAATTATCAGTCCCGCGATTGGCAGCTTTCCACTTTTTCATAAAATGCATTACAGCCGTATGCAAACGGCTTTTGACCGTCCCTATTGGTATACTTAAAATCTCGGACATATGTTTGTAGGAAAATTGTTCAAAATAGGCCAAAATGAGAATGCCTCGCAGATTTTCCGGCATCTCTGCGATAATTTCCCGGACCCGGCGGGCGGTTTCATCCCGGGATACTTCATCCTCCGGCGTCGTATCATAAGAGGACAGGATATTGACGACCTCGTCGATCGACACATCGCCGGCATCCGCCAGCGTCCCCATGCTGGTGGAGGAGTGCCGCTGCATCTTACGCAGCGCGTCCTTGGCCTTGTTGGCGGCGATGGTAAACAGCCACGGCCGCAGCGGACGATCCACATCGAAACTGTCCTGGCTGGTGTAAAGCTGCAAAAACGTCTCCTGAAAGACGTCCTCAACCACGTCCTGCTGATTTACAAATCGCCGCAAAAAGGCGTACAGGGGATCCTTGTAGCGATTCACCAACTCACGAAACGCCCATTCCTGCCCTTGCCGATACGCCTGCAGCAACTCGGCGTCGGTCATCGAACCGACCGAATTTTTTGTATTGTCTGTATCCATAATGGGTTGAATTCAATTGGTCCTTAACCTCTTAATTATAGATGCACGGCGCGTGGTTTTGAATTCAAAAAAGACTTTTTTATCGAAAATTATCCTCTTAAGTCGGCAAATCACGCCGTTTTGGGGAAGAAAATGTGATTTCGGGCTGGATTTTCTAAGATTTTCTGTTGCATCCAAAACCGAATTTTGTTAGATGATAGGTTTCGGCAAATCGGCAACGGGCAGGTAGCTCAGTTGGTAGAGCAACGGACTGAAAATCCGTGTGTCGGCGGTTCAAATCCGCCCCTGCCCATTTTCATAAGCCCTTGTAAGTCAAACACTTACAAGGGCTTTTTCTTTTGGATTTGCCCTCGTTTTTCGTGCCGTATAACTTTTTTTATAACAGAAGTTTTGCATTTTTAAGGTAACGCCAATTGGAACCTGATACGATTGAAATCCCAGTTATCACCTTCGATGCGTTCGATGACCCA
>JAAYQH010000320.1 GCA_012519365.1 Planctomycetota bacterium
CTAATCACCGGGACGGGGCTTTCTGCGGTCACAATGCGGGCCACTTCTCGAGCGGTGCCTTCCAGCAACAGCGACGAGGCTCCAGCCTGCACCATCTTGCGCGCCAGATCCACCAGTTCCCACGCTACATCGGCGGTTGTGCCTTCGGCTCGAAGCCGACCGAGTTTGGTAATGCTTTGCGGACGGATGCCAATATGGGCCATGACTGCCATATCCGCATCGCTGACAGCCCGAACCACGTCCAGATGCGCGGCGGTGGCCTCAATCTTGATAACCTGCGCGCCGGCCTGCTGGACAAACCGCCCGGCATTGCGAACCGCATCGGCAATCGAGGTCTGATAGGATAAAAACGGCATATCCGCCACCAGACACACATTCGGTGCGCCTCGCCGAACCCCCTCGGTCAGCGTCACCATAAAATCCATCGTCACCGGCAGCGTTGAGTCGTATCCCAGCAGGGCTTGTGCAGCCGAATCGCCGACGAGAATCATCTCAACGCCTGCCGAGGCCACCAGCCGTGCGGTGGTATAATCATAGCAGCTGACGGCCGCAAATCGCCGGCCGCTGCGTTTGTATTCCAGCAAATCGCCTATTGTGATTCGATCGTTCGACACACCCAATTTCCTGCTCTTGAACCGTCAAATCTTTAATCCATAATCAATGGGGCTATTATACCCCAACCTCACCAGGCCGCACAGCATTTTTCTATAACGCAATCTGAATGGCTCGAAAGGTCCGACAGCCAGGATCGACCAGATATTTGTTGGGGCACATCCCGTTTTTGAGCAATTCGCCCGGCAGGCATTCGTCGGGGCTTGCGACGGGTTTTTCAATCGTGCCGTCGTCGCTGAGAATCCAGAAGGTATTTGTCAGGGGGACTTGAAACATCGCTTCCGGCGTAAAATCATCAGGCTGCTCCACCCGAAACGGCTGAAGCGGGGCATCACCGCCGGCCCACTTGAAAAACGCGAATCGACTTTTTCCGTTGGCGGTACCGGCCGCGATCAGATACTGCATTTGCCCCGCTGCTGAGCGTATCTGCTCTATGCTACGAATGCCCAAACCATCGGCATCGAGTAAAATCGGCTCGCCGAACTGCACCGGCTGACCGCGAATGAGCATCGCATCGGGATTTTGCAGCACCAAGAGGATAGCCCTCTGTTTTTTGCCCCCAGGGTCACGATAGGTGGGGTTGCGCAATCCAACCAGCAGCGAGCCGTTCGGCCCGGCAGCAAGTCCTTCGATATTCAGGCCGTTTTCTTTGGGGGCCAGCGCCTTTCGCTCGGATTTATCAAGGGATTGGCCCACTCGAAGGGCTTTTTCCAGTCCCAAAAAACGCAGGTGGGCATCGAACATAATGTCGTAGGCCAACCGTCGGTAGGGCTTGCCTGTCGGTTTTAAGGCAGGAACATCCCGACCCTCGGTCACGATATCCGTGGCAAACAAGGCATACCGGCTTGGGCGTTCCTTGCCGTCTTTATTTCGCCCGTGCGAGGTAATCCAATAAATCCGATTGTCCACGCGGGCAGCGCCTTCAATATCCGCTTCGGGATGTTCCGCATCCACCGCTAAAAAGGCGTCCAGATCGACCTGTCCAACGGGTTGGGAAGGGCCGTGCAATGCATAAATCCGCAGCGTATTGTTCTCGTCATTGGCCGCCACGAAATGGCGGTCATCCAGCATCACGCCAGCCGATGCATCGCTTAATCCGAAAAACGTCCGGACCTCAATACCGGCCGCATTTACCGGAATTACCCAACAGACAGCAAACAGGATCGCCAGATACCTCTTCACATAACCCCCTTTGAAAACACGTCAGTTTGGACAAATCCCACAACACGATAAGTTTACCCGGGAACCCACCCGTTTTCAAGAGCCATCCGACCGCCGCGGTCAGCGATCCCGGCGCAATTGCTCAAGGTGTTTCAAATACGCATCGGGGCCGCCCTCCTGGTAGCCGGTTCGAGCATAAGGCGTGCCATCAGGACGGGCCAGAATGACCGTCGGATAGCCATCAATGCCGAAGATTTGAGCAAGCCGCTGGTTCTGCGCACGTAACTGCTTGGATTGTCCGGATTTATCGGACGGAAAATCAATATTGACAAAGACAAAATGGTTTCGGGCTTGCTCTATATAAAGGCCGGTTTGGAAAACACCTCGCCGTCAAGTTTTTTGCACCAATAGCACCAATCCGAGCCTGAAAAATTGATCAGCAGATCCTTGCCTTCCTCTGCGGCGAGGGACTTGGCCGCCTCAAAGTCAGTCAGCCAGACCGCCTCACTCGGTATGGACGTCTCAAGGGAGGAAGGCGAAATGTCGCTCTGGTTATTCGGGGTATCATTATGAGTACTATTCCGATTCCCATCGTCCTTTTTGGTACAGCCTGAAATAGCTATTGCTATAATCAAGAAAAGTATTGTCCAGTATTGAATTTTCATTGTCTTAATCCCTTTGGGTCATCTGTTGTCCAAATATTATCTCTATTCTCTTTTTTATGGCTTTTGTTCGTTATGCCGGTATATTTTTTGTTCATCACGATGAGCGTTTTTTTATGTTTGACGGGGGTAGAGTTTCATTTATAATGAGGGCTAACTTTATAAAGAGAAAGGATGGCGTAAATGATGTGCGATTCAATAGTGGCCATGTGGACGCCCGGTCCGGGCGAGCTGATTATAATATTGATTATTGCGGTGCTGATATTTGGACGCCGGCTGCCCGAAATTGCGCGCGGGCTTGGCAGGAGTATCACGGAATTCAAAAAAGGTATTAAAGATACCGAAGAGGATATCCGTAAAGCCATTGACGAGTCCGATAAAATCGCCGAGGAACACGCCAACAGCAAAAAGAAAGCCGAACCTCAGAACGAGCCGACGGACTAAGGGGCACCGTACCGTGGCTTTGGGCAGGAAACATCGTATCGGCTATACCTTTCTTTTCCTGCGCCATACTCGGCACACGATAATGCTGACTTCGTAAAGAATATAGAGCGGAACGGCCAAGGCAATCTGGGATACGACATCTGGCGGCGTCGCCATAGCGCCGACGACAAACGCTGTCAAAA
>JAAYQH010000028.1 GCA_012519365.1 Planctomycetota bacterium
GCCTTGTTCCAGCAACGCAATGGCTTTTCGCCGACGTTGCTCCAGCTGTTTTGGGGTTCCTGAAGGTCTCATATCCTTATTATCGGACATTTGGCTTCGTTACGTTTAACTTTTCAAAGAGCAATAATGGTGCAAAACCGCCTTGTACGGGTGGATGCTTTCCCTATGGGCATCGATTATCAGCGGTTTGCCGAAAGCAGTCGCCGGCCTGATGTGGTCAAAGAAATCAAAAAGATCCATCACCCTCAAGGTCAGCAGTTTATTGTCTCTGTGGATCGTCTCGATTACACCAAAGGGATTCTTAACCGCCTTGAAGCCTACGAGTGGTTTTTGCGTCAGTATCCTGAATACCGGGAAAAAGTCTGCCTCGTGGTCGTGGCCGTTCCGTCGCGAACCAAGGTCGATGTCTATAATGAGCTGCGCGAACAAATCGAACGGATAATCGGTCATATCAACGGCGAATACGGGTCGCTGGACTGGACGCCGGTGTCCTATCTGTATCGCTCGCTGCCGTTTGAAAAACTGGCAGCCTTGTATGCAGTCGCCGATGTAGCGTTGATTACGCCGTTGCGCGACGGGATGAATCTGGTCGCCAAAGAATTCGTGGCTTGCCAACAGGACAAAAATAATCCGGGGGTATTGATTCTCAGCGAAATGGCCGGTGCCGCCAGTGAGTTGGCCGAGGCCATTGTGATTAACCCCTATGACAAAGAGTCTATCGCCTCGGCACTGCGGCAGGCCCTTGAGATGCCGCAGGCCGAACGGCTCAAACGCGCTCAGATGATGCAGGAACGCCTAAGACGTTATACCGTCGCCCGATGGGCCGGCGACTTTCTTCAGAGCCTCGATCTGGTCAAGACCAAACAGCACCTTCACGGGCCGACGCCCTTGGTCGGCTCCGTCCAAAAAAAACTGATCAATACCTACAAAACCGCCGCCGAGCGGCTGTTTTTGCTGGACTATGACGGAACACTGGTCGGCTTTACCAAGCAGCCCGATGACGCCAAACCCGACAAAACTCTGCTCCAGACCCTTCGCTCGCTGAACGCCAACCCCCATAATACCGTGATTATTATCAGCGGACGGGACCGCGACACGCTGGAACAATGGTTCGGCTCTCTGAATCTGACGTTAATCGCCGAGCACGGTGCTTACGTACGGGATGATTCAGGCACCTGGATTGCCCAGGTAAAGCCGGGCAATGAATGGAAGGAAATCATTCGTCCCATGCTTGAGCTCTATGTGGACCGCACGCCGGGTTCTTTTATCGAGGAAAAAACATTTTCGTTGGTCTGGCACTGCCGCAAAAGTGAGCCGGACCTGGCTACCTTGCGTACGCAGGAACTCAAAGACGCCTTGATGGCAATGACCGCCAATTTGCAAATCGGCGTCTTCGAGGGAGCCAAAATCGTGGAAGTCAAACATATCGGCGTCAACAAGGGCCAGGCGGTCTTGCCGTGGGTCAGCCGACAGCAATGGCCGTTCATTTTGGCCGCCGGAGACGACTATACCGACGAAGATATGTTTGCCGTTATGCCCGAAAACGCCATCACCTGTAAGATCGGACTGGGCCCGTCCCGCGCTCAATACCGGGTAAGTACCGTAGAAGATTTTCGTCAATTGCTGACGACTCTGGCCAATTTGAAACCCAAATCACAAAAACAACCTTAATGCAGATGGTATGCTTTTATGACCTCAACGACTCCCATGAAAAACCTGGATTACGGAATTATCGGCAACTGCAAAACCGCCGCTCTGGTCAGTCGCACTGGCAGCATCGACTGGTGTTGTCTTCCGGATTTTGATTCCGGCTCTTTTTTTGCCCATATCCTTGACAAAGAAAACGGCGGTTTTTTCAGCATTGAGCCGGTCGGCCGTTATCGGATTGAACAAACGTATCTGAATCGCACCAACATCCTGCGCACTCGATTTACGCGAAACGGTGACAGTTTTGAGATTCTCGATTTTATGCCACGCTATCTGACCGAAGAACGAAGTTACCACTGTCCGCCGGATATTATTCGCTATATTCGAGTTTTGTCCGGCCAGCCGCAGATTTGTGTCCATTACAACCCTCGACCCAACTATGCCGAACACCCCACCGATGTGCAGGTAACCTCTCAGTTTATTAAGCATTTTACCACCGCCGGCTAGTACGAATCGCTATATCTGTATTCCGACTTGCCGTTCGATAAGATTCTCGAACAAACACCGATGACGCTCGAAAAAGACTGTTTTTTGCTTGTCAGTTACAACCAAAAACTCACGCAGCCCACCATCGAGTGGGTGGAACTGGAGTTTGAACGGACCAAGGTCTATTGGATGGGCTGGACTGCCAAAACCAACGTTTTGACCAAATATCCCAATCAGATCGAGCGCAGCGCATTGGTACTGAAACTGCTGGCGCATCAAAAAAGCGGCGCCATTCTGGCCGCGGTGACCACCAGCCTGCCGGAGACCATCGGCGAGCAACGCAACTGGGATTATCGATTCTGCTGGCTGCGTGATGCTTCGATGACAATTAACATTCTGACCCGGCTGGGGCATTACAATGTCGCACGTCGGTTTTTGGGTTTTATTTTGGA
>JAAYQH010000321.1 GCA_012519365.1 Planctomycetota bacterium
AATTCCGCCGAAAACTGTCGTCTTTTTGAGGTCATTGTTTCGAGTTCCTTTCTGGGCTTTTCGCTCCAGTATACCCGAAAACAACTCCACCTTAAACCCCTGTCCAGTTTTTGGGGACACGCTTACAGCTCGCGTACGTCCAGATTCAAAGCGACCGCGGCGTTGAATATCCGCGCTCCGTCGATATGCACGGCCAGCCCATAGCGGGCCGCCAGGTGGCCGACCGCAACGAGATAGTCAGGCTTTAGCACCGCACCGCCGCATTTGTTGTGGGTGTTTTCGAGGCTGATCAGTCTGGTCCGCGGGAAATGCACGTTGTCCGGGTGGATGGCGTTCTCGATATCGTCCAGGCGCAGCGTGCCGTCCGGCTGATTCGGGAGGGTGTGCGGATGTACGCCGCCATAGGCACTGATACCGCCGGCCTCGTAGTAAAACGTGTGCGACCGGTTGCCGAGAATGACCTCCTCACCCCGGCCGCAATGAACCAGCACGCCGATCAGGTTGGCCATCGTCCCGCTGGGGGTTAACAGGGCGGCCTCTTTGCCGGTCATCGCTGCGGCCAACGCTTCCAGCCGAATCACCGTCGGGTCGTCGCCGAGCACATCATCACCCAGCGGCGCGGTTCGCATGGCCTCGATCATCGCCTCGGTCGGCTTAGTGACGGTGTCACTGCGTAAATCAATCATTTTCATAGATATTTCCCATTCAAAAATTGGCCAAATTTATTGTTTTCTGAATGAGAGCAAAAAACCAAGTCGGATTCAGCCGCTAAGTGAAACGGAGTTCATTTCCGGTTATTATCCGAAATATAAAATACTTAAACGAGCGCCAAAAGGCCAAGCGATTTTCCGGATTGTCCATCTTTTTTTGTATCTTATTCTCTTTTTGTGTTCCACTTTATCTTGTTTTAATGTCCTTTTTAGGGCCAATAAAAATATGCGGTTGGTTTCATTTTGGTTGACGTGAGGCGGTTTTTTTGGTAAATAGATCGTTTCTGCTAAGATCGGCGAAGTATATTCTTAACCATTGACGCCCCTGAGGGGTGCAAAGCGGATGTCGCTGGACGAACTGCGAAAAAAAATAGATGCCATTGACGAAAAGCTCGTAGAGCTGATCAATGAGCGTGCGCAGATCGTCATCGAGATCGGCAAACTCAAACAGTCATCTGCGGCACCGATTTATGTGCCGCATCGGGAAAAGGCAGTATTTGACAAGATTGCCGAGCTGAACAAGGGACCGTTGCCTGATAAGGCGTTGACGGCTATCTGGCGGGAAATTATGAGCGGGTCGTTCTTTCTGGAGCGGCCGTTGCGGATTGGGTATTTGGGGCCAAAGGGCAGTTTTTCGCACAATGCCGCTATCCTGAAGTTCGGTCAGAGTGTGGATTACGAGGCGTTGGCTGATATTCGCGGGATTTTTGAAGAGGTCAGCAAGGGACATTGCGATTTTGGGATAGTGCCAGTTGAGAATAGTGCCGGCGGCGGGGTACGTGAGTCGCTGGACGCGTTTATCGAAACCGACGTGATGGTCTGTGCTGAGGCCAATATGGCGATTCACCATCATCTGATGGCGACCTGTCCAATGAGGGATATTGAGCGGATCTATTCGCAGCCGGAGGTCTTTGCCCAGTGCCGCAACTGGCTGGCGGCGACGTTTAAGGATGCCCAGTTGATTCCGGTGGCCTCCTCTTCACGGGCGGCGCAGTTGGCGGCGGAGGAAAAAGGATCGGCCGCGATTGCCTCGGCAATAGCCGCGGAGATTTACGGGCTGAAGATTCTTTGTCCGGATATTGAGGATATTTCGAACAATATTACGCGGTTTTTGATTATCAGTAAACAGGACGCTCAGCCCAGCGGCGATGACAAGACGATTATTCTGTTCAGTACCGCCCACCGCACCGGAGCGCTGGTAGATGTGTTGAATGTTTTTAAGGAATACAATCTGAATATGACCAATATTGGGTCGCGGCCGAACCGAAAACGCGAATGGGAATATTACTTTTTTGTCGATTTTTTGGGTCATCGGCTGGATGAGAATGTGCAGCAAGCGCTCCAGCAGGCTAAGGCGCACTGTCTGCAGCTGTCGGTGCTGGGCAGTTTTCCGCGCAGCACCACAGTGATGTGAGAACAGGATACGTGCTGAAGAACGCAATGGGACAAAAGAGAGCGATGGCCATTCGGCTCGCTTTGCCCAGGGCGCCAAAAATAACGTAAAATGCCGACGGGTGGATTAAGTTGCATCCGAGGTGGGCAGCCCCTCATGTCGAGGGGGTGCGTATGTGATATCTGTCAATCTGAAATAGTGGAGATGTCTTCGATGAGAAAACCGTTTATTGCCGGAAACTGGAAGATGAACACCAACAGTGCCACGGCGGTGGCGCTGGCGTCGGGTCTGGTCAAAGAACTGGACTCTGTGGATACGGTGGATGTGTCAGTGTGCCCGCCGTTTGTGTATTTGCAGTCGGTTGCGGCGGCGCTGAGTGCGTCCAATATCGCACTGGGTGCTCAGGATGTGTTTTATGAGTCCAACGGCGCTTTTACCGGAGAGATTAGCTGCGAAATGCTTAAGGATTGCAGTTGCAGTTATGTCATTCTTGGCCATTCTGAACGTCGGCACATCATCGGTGAAACCGACGAGTTGATCAATAAAAAAGTCAAAGCGGCGATTTCCGGCGGTCTGTTGCCGATTTTCTGCGTGGGCGAACTGCTTGAGGAACGCGACGCCGGCAAGACGATGGAGGTGGTCGAGTCTCAGATTCGCAAAGGGCTGGATGGATTGTGCAAGGAACGCGTCCAGGCGGTTACGATTGCCTATGAGCCGGTCTGGGCGATCGGCACCGGTCGGACGGCCACGCCCCAACAGGCTCAGGAGGTGCATGCGATGATTCGCGGTCTGCTGGAAACCCTGTTCGATAAGAATGTGGCCCAGGCGATGCGGATTCAGTACGGCGGTTCGGCCAAGCCGAGCAACACTGCTGAATTGATGGTCCAGCCGGATGTCGACGGCCTGCTGGTCGGCGGGGCGAGCCTGAAGGTGGCCGATTTTTCGCAAATGGTCAAAACCGTTGCGTAAACGGTTTTCAAGAATAACGAGTCGTTTTTATACTATTAAGGGACAACAAGATGCTTACCCTTCCGCTTGCGAGTATTTCATTGGGGTGGAAATTGTTTATTGTGTTGTGGCTACTGCTGGCGGCGGCCCTGATCATGGTGGTTTTGATTCAAAAGGGACGCGGCGGCGGTCTTGGCGCGGCCTTGGGCGGCGGTGCGTCCAATAGTTTGTTGGGCACCAAGACGGGCGATTTTCTGACGTGGGTGACGATTTGTCTGGCGGCCGTGTTCCTGCTGGGAGCGGTGGTGATGGGCAAATTTATGCGTCCCCTGCCGTCGAGCCTGGCTCCTGTGGCGGTGCCTGCAACTCAAGCGGCACCGGGAGGGGCGGCGGTTCCTGTTTTGGAGTCAACCGAGCCCGAAACGCCGGTCGGCGAAGGTGCCACGGCCGAGGGCCAGGCCGACCTGACCGAGCAGTCAACCGAGCCGGCCGCTGAGGTAGAGGTTCCTCAAGGCGCTGCCGATCAGACGGAACAGCCGGTTCCGGTGGCGAACTAACCGAATGGCCCTGTCGGGAGTACCGCGATGATTAGCAGCATGACAGGATTCGGTCAGGCGTGCACCGAAAGCGGCGGAGTGGTCTATACCGTCGAGGTGCGGACTGTCAACAACCGATATTTTAAGGCGCAATTGCGTTTGCCGGATATCGCGGCGTTTATGGAAGGCGAGATTGAAAAACTCCATCGCGAAAAAATACATCGCGGTATGGTTTCCTATACGCTGCGAATGAAGAACATTTCCGGTCAGGCGCTGTTTGATATTGATGAGGTAACGCTCAAGACGTATGTCAATCGGCTGGGGGCTTTGGTGGATGAAGATCGCGGCGTTTGCCGGATTGATTTGGCCTCGTTGCTGAATCTGCCGGGGATTGTTCAGCCGGTCATCCCAGACGAGCAAGCGGTTAATCAGATGCGCCGCACAATTTTGGATTTGACCCGTCAGGCACTGGAGGAGTTGATCCGGTCACGCTTGCAGGAAGGGGGGCAACTGGCCGAGGATATGCTGAGCAACTGCGATGCGATCGAGTCATCGCTGGAGGCCATTCGCACGCAGGCCCCCTTGGTGGTGCGGGAATACCAAGAGAAACTGCGAAAGCGAATCGATGAATTGTTGGCCAGTGCCCAGTTGAAGATAGACGAAGATCAGCTCGCGCGGGAGATGGCAATCTATGCCGACCGGTGCGATATTGCCGAGGAAATCAGTCGGCTGGAGGGGCACGTGGGACAATTCCGTCAAAGTTGTTCCATCGGCGGGGCGGTTGGACGGCGGCTGGATTTTATCGCGCAGGAAATGCTGCGCGAGGCCAATACCATTGGCAGCAAAAGCTCCAACGTTGAGATTATCCGCCACGTGATTGACATTAAGTGTGCGGTGGATCGGATCAAGGAACAGGTTCAGAATGTCGAATAGCCGGTCATAGAGGATGTCTGGAAAGCAGGGAAAACTGGTTGTGATCAGCGGCCCGTCCGGTGTGGGCAAAAGTACTATTTGCCGGCAAGCGGCCGAGCGGCTGGGTGCGGTGTTGAGCGTCTCGGCGACAACCCGCCCCCGCGGTGCCTCGGAGGTGGACGGGCGGGATTATTATTTTTTGACGCGTCAGGAATTTCAGCGGCGGATTGCCGCCGGCGAATTTCTGGAGTACGCCGAGGTCTTCGGCAATTATTACGGCACCCCCCGCCGGCCGGTGGAACAGGCTATCGCGGAGGGCAAAATTGTAATACTTGAAATTGATGTGCAGGGGGGGGGGCAGGTCAAGGCCGCTATGCCGGAGGCGATGATGATTTTTATCCTGCCGCCGCGAATGGAGGAATTGATGCGGCGCATCGAAAAACGCGGCCGAGGAGAGGATGCAGCGACACGGCAAGAACGATTGGCCCGCGCCCACGCGGAAATTGAAACGGGCAAGGCTCATTATGAATATTTTGTTGTGAATGATGACCTGGACAGGGCGGTCCAGGAGGTGATTGATATTATTCGGCGGTAGGCTGTAGTCAGAAGTCAGAGAATAGGGAATCGAGAATAGAGAGGTTTTAAGATGATTGAAGAACTGAAAGATATAACCATTCTTAATAAGGTCGGCGGGCGGTTCAAACTGTCAGCACTGATTCAAAAGCGAATGCTGGAGATGATGGAAGGGGCTCGGCCGCTGATTGAGAATACCGAGGGAATGACGCAGATGGAAATCGTTATTGAAGAAATCCGTCAGGGTAAGATCACCCAGGAAGACGCGGCCGTTCAGAACACCAAAAATGAGACGAAGAACGCCTCCCCGTTTTAACAGTTCTGATGGCCGATGCACGCAGACAACTTGACGGCGCCAGGATTCTGCTGGGAATCACCGGCGGGATCGCGGCGTACAAGGCGGCGGATTTGGCCGGCAAACTGACCGCTGCCGGGGCGCAGGTGCGAAAGATTATGACCGAAAACGCCTGTCGGCTGATTACGCCGACGTGTGTGCAGGCGGTGACAGGACAGCCGGTTTATACCTCGATGTGGGTCGGGACAGAGGATTTTAAGATCGGCCATATCGTCCTGGCTGAGTGGGCCGATGCGGTGGTCGTGGCGCCGGCGACAGCCAATATCATGGCCAAAATCGCCGCCGGGTTGTGTGACGACCTGCTCAGTACGACGCTGTGTGTCTGCTGGGACAAGCCGGTTTTGCTGGCGCCGGCGATGAACAGCCGCATGTGGGCCAATCCCATTGTGCAGGAGAATCTGACCCGTCTCCAGCAGCATCTCAAATTCCGCACCATTGGCCCGGACAGCGGACGGCTGGCCTGCGGCACCGAAGGGGTGGGCCGAATGGCCGAACCGGCGGCAATCATCGAGGCCGTCCAACAGATGCTTTAACCGATTTTTAAACTCTAACCCGCCCCTCTTTGTGACGTTCGTAGGGTCTTTTCCGCAGCAACCCATTTAATCTATCGTAAAAGATTGGATATTCACGTTTTTACGTTATAATGAGAATCGGTTTTTGATGAGGGTACGGCCAAACGGTCTTGTTTTAGAAAAACCCGCCCAACGATGCAAACACGAAAAGCGAATATGCCCGGCAGTGTGAAACACTCTATGGGGGGTGTGCTCTGGCTGGTTTTGACGGCGGTAGCGGCGGGGGCGTCGGGATTGCCGGCTTTTCTGGTCGGCGGCGATATTTCGATGCTGATCCATCAGGAGCAGGCGGGCGTTATCTATCGGGACAGTCAAGGACAGCCCAAAGACCTGATTTCGCTGATGACCGAGGCCGGGTGTAACTGCTTTCGTGTGCGACTGTTTGTCCAGCCGACCGGCAGAGGCGGCGTGATTCAGGATGTGCCTTATGCCATTGCCTTGGGACGGCGTATCAAGGAGGCCGGCGGCGTTTTTCTGCTGGATTTGCATTATTCCGATACATGGGCCGATCCGGCCCATCAGACCAAACCGGCGGTGTGGCAAGATCTGCCGTTTGACGCGTTGGTCAAGACGGTGCAGACTTATACCGCCGAGGTCATAGCGAGGTTTAAGGCCGAGGGGGTACTGCCGGAGATTGTGCAGATCGGCAACGAGATTCATCCGGGGTTTCTGTGGCCGGACGGGCGACTGGACGGGGCGGATTCTGAGGGGTCGTGGTGTCGCTTTACGGAACTGCTGAAGGCCGCTATTGGCGGCTTGCGCAGCGCGATTGAGCCGGAAGATGAGGTACGGGTGATGATCCACATTGCCTGCGGGGGTGATTTTGACCAGACGCACTGGTTTTTCTCGCGTCTGGAACACTACGGCGTGCCTTATGATCTGATCGGGCAGAGTTATTATCCCTGGTGGCACGGCACAATGAAAGAACTTCAGGACAATCTGATGCGGACCGCCGGTACCTTCAAAAAAAACATTCTTGTGGTCGAGACGGCCTATCCCAATCGCCCCATCGAGCCGTTTGAGGTGCGGGCCGACCGAAAAGACGCGATGGTCTGGCCGTGCAGTCCGCAGGGGCAATACGCCTTTTTGTCCGAATTGATCGAGACGGTTCGCCGCACGCCGAATCAGCACGGGCGAGGGGTTTTGTGGTGGTACCCGGAGTCGGTGCCGACTTCTCGGCCCGGCGGCTGGTATAACGGCGCGATGGCGTTGTTTGACACGGATGGGGGTGTCTTGCCGGCGATGCAAGCGTTCAGCGCGGCACAATCCGGCCGGTCGGGTGGCTTGTGCGAGGACAAACCCGAATCCGAACATTGAACAAGTCACGGAGAAAATCACGATGGCTGCGGCACTCTATGCGGGCAAGACGGGTGCAATCCTTCTGCAGGGCTTCCACTGGACATCGAACGAGCATTCCTGGTACCGGATTCTTGCCGAGATGTCCGGAGATATTCAGGCGGCCGGGTTTGACTATGTGTGGTTCCTCCCGCCGTCGGCCAGTGCCGACCCGCATGGCTATTTGCCGACCGAATGGTATAATCTAAACAGCAAGTACGGCACGCAAGACGAGCTAAAGACCGCCATCGCCGCGCTGCGGAAAGGCAAGCGGTCGGTTGAAGCGATTGCCGATGTGGTGGTCAATCATCGGTGCGGGGTAAAAGACTGGGCGGATTTTCAAAATCCGCATTTTGCCCCCGATGGGACAACCGACCCGAAGGCCATCGAAGAGGCCAACCGAAAAGCGGTAGTGCAGGAGGATGAATGGAAAGAGGCCGGCGGTAAACCGGCGGGTTCGTCTGATACCGGAGAACAGTTCAACGGCGGCCGCGATTTGGATCATACCAATCCGCTTGTGCAGCAAGCGATCATCAAATGGCTCCAGTGGCTCAAAAAAGAAATTGGGTTTGTTGGCTGGCGGTGGGATTTGGTCAAGGGCTATCATCCGCGGTTTGTGGGACTGTATAACGATGCCACCCAGCCAGCGATTTCAGTGGCGGAGTTTACCGACAGTGAGCCGCTGCCGCTGGTCGATTGGATCAATCGTACCTATGGCAAGCCGGACGTGGACGGCGGACCCGACCGCACCGGAGGCAAGAGCTGCGCGTTTGATTTTCCCACTCGCGGTTTTTTGAAAAGGGCATTTGAGCAGAACAACTATGAATTGCTCAAGAGTGTAGAGGGGCGGTGTCCCGGACTGATCGGCCATTGGCCGGCGATGGCGATGACGTTTCTGGACAATCACGACACCGAGCCTGCCAACCATAACGATCCGTATCCAACCGAGCGTGTTGCGGCCGGCTATGCGTATCTGCTGACCCATCCGGGAAAGCCATGTGTGTTTTGGCCGCATTTGTTTGACCGGGGGCAGGCCTTGCGAAAAACAATTTTGTCGCTGATTCAATTGCGCCGTCGAGCGAGGCTGCACGCCGAAAGCGGCGTTAATATCCGGCTTGCCCAAACGGACCTTTATGCGGCTGTGATCGACGACAAAATCGCCCTGAAACTCGGTCCGGCGCCGTGGCAACCGGACGGCGACGACTGGCAGCCTGCCCTTGATGGGGATGACTTTGCCGTCTGGAGCCGGTAGGGTTCGGTTTACACCTGTCAAGAGGGGGGTTATTCTTTTCGCCAAGTGCGCAGGGCATCGAGCAGGGTTTGCATATCGTCGGGCAGGGGGGCCTCGAAGTGCATTCGCTGTTGGGTGGTCGGATGGGTCAGTTCCAGCTGCCAGGCGTGCAGGGCGCAGCGTGCCATCAGCGGCTGTTCGGGGGCGGCATCACGGTCTTCGATTTGCCAGGGATAGACAATTTTCCCGCCGTACATTTCATCGGCGACAATGGGGTGTTTTAACCACGACAGATGAACGCGAATCTGATGCGTGCGTCCGGTTTTCAGATCGAGTTTGACCAGCGCATAGCCGCGGAAGGTCTCCAGGACTTCGTAAAACGTGACGGCTTCTTTGCCGATATCGTGGCGGACGGCGAATTTCTCACGGACCAGCGGATGGACGCCGAGCGGCTGACTGATGCGATCGGCGGTCAGTTCCGGGACGCCGTGAATAAGGGCGATGTATGTTTTCTTGACGGTGCGTTCGGCAAACTGGCGGCTCAGCTTCCAATGGGCGGTGTCCGTCTTGGCCACGACCAGACAGCCGGTGGTGTTGCGATCCAACCGATGAACGATGCCGGGACGCCGATCGTCGCCGCCGCCGGAGGACAGTTTTTGAAAGTGATAGACCAGCCCGTTGACCAGCGTGCCGTTTTTATAGCCGCGTGCCGGATGAACGATCAGGTTGGCTTGCTTGTTGAGGACAAGCAGGTCCTCGTCCTCATAGAGGATGTCCAGCGGGATGTCCTCCGGTGTCAGCTCGCGCAGTTCCCGCGGCGGCAATATCAGATCGACCCAATCACCGGGATTGAGCTTGCAACTGGGCTTGGCCGGGCGGCCGTTGACGTTGACGCCCTGTTCGACGATGAGTTTTTGCAGGCGCGTTCGACTAAACTGGCTAAATCGGCCGGTCAGATATTTGTCCAGTCGGCGATGTTTCAGGTTGGCACCCACCCGAAACCGTAACTCCTGACCGGCCAATTCTTCGGACTGGTCTTCGTCCATCGGCATGTTCTCATCGGCGAAGGCTTCATCCGGCGACGTGAGAGCAGGCCGTGTGGGCTGGTCATCTTCAAATTGCGGCAAGTCAGAAGGAATCATGAAAGGTTCACTTTCCTGCTTTATTCGATATCAATATCACTGGTCCGCAGGCCTTTCCGAGAGTCGCCCTTCAGGGGTGTGATTTTTGACATAAGGTTTTTTATTTTAATATGTTATCTTGTTTTTACCGAATGCTCCTGTGGGCCAATTTTTGCCCCGATGAGTTCGGAGGTCGCAAAGACCGGCCCACTGCGTTTTGAATGACCCGTTCAGCACCAATCGATGCCCGGCGTTTTGAATGACACCGCATCAACAGTTTTATTTGCCTCATACTTTAGAAAATGCCCAAGACGGTGTGTTTTAGCCCGTCGCGTGTTGACCATCGAAATTGTTTTGGATGTTATTCTTCCGGATTCAGTTTTGTTCGTCATCCGGGGTCGCTTGCGGCTGCTCGGTACTATCCTGCTCGCTTGAATCGGGAGCATTGGAAGCATCGCCAAGAAACTGCGGCGTTGCCGGGGTAATGGCATCCAGCGACGGCGGGGTCTGAAAAACCGAAGCCGGGTCAGGAAGTGTCCCCTCCGGCAGCGCGGGTTGTTCTACCGGAGCGGGCGCAAAAACAACCGTCTCAAGGTTTTGATTTAACGCCGCCAGTCTTTTTTGTGCTTTGGCCGGGAAGGCGGTGGCTGCGAATTCCTCCGAATTCATAATCTGCTGATAAATCTCCGCCGCCTGATCGCGCTGCCCCAGTTCCTCGGCGCACAGCCCCAGCCCCAGTTTGGCCATGGCCTTAAGCGTCGGCGAGGCGGCCGAGGCCAACGCCTTTTCATAGGCCTGTCGGGCCTGCTCAATGCGTTCGTTTATCTGTTCGGTGCCAATCAGTTCGGGCCGCACGTGCAATTCCGCCCGCAGGGCCTGGGCGGCCTTGATTAGCGCCAAAGCACGCAGGTCGGGGTTGTCGGTGTGCTCGGCCTGATCCATCAGGGCATTGGCGTTGACAAGCAGGGCGTTGATGGCGGTCT
>JAAYQH010000322.1 GCA_012519365.1 Planctomycetota bacterium
CCTGCACGATCATTTTCCGGGGTTTCCGGTGATGCCGGAATGCTTAATGATTGAGGCAATGGCCCAGACGGCCGGTATTCTGGTCGGGCAAGCACGGCACTTTCAAGAAAAGGTGATCCTGGCGAAAATCAAAAAGGCGGCCTTTTATCACTATGTTCGTCCCGGCGATACCATCACCCTGCACGCTGAGATCGAATCCATCGCGCCGGAAGCGGCCAGCACCACCGGTGAAATACGACGCGGCAAAGACTTGATCGCTCAAATCAGCCTGATGTTCAGCCATGTGGACAAGAATCTGGCGGGTAAAAAATTTCCCGAAGAGAATTTCGTATTTACGGATATGTTCAACTCATTGCTTACCGGATTTATTGAAACCCATCCTGATACGGAGCAGCTGGGATGAGTCAGCGACGTGTTGTGATTACAGGATTGGGGGTGGTTTCGCCGTTGGGTCTGACTGTGGGGGAATTCTGGCAGGGATTGCTCGAGGGACGCTGCGGTATCCGGCCGATTGATGCGTTTGACGCCTCGGCGTTTCCGTGCCGGTTGGCTGGTCAAGTGCCGGACTATAAAATCCGGGACTATGTCCCCAAATCCTACCGAAAAGCGACCAAACTTATGAGTCGCGATATTGAACTGGCGGTCATTGCCGCTGATGAAGCGTTCAAAAACGCCGGCGCGGTCACCAAAGCCGCCGAGAGCGGCTCACCGACTTTCGATCCGACGCGTACGGCGATTAGTTTTGGGGCGGGATTGATCAGCTGCGATTTGAATGAGTTGGCCGCATGCGCGGCAACATCAGTTACTGACGGCAAATTTGACCTGCGAAAGTGGGGTCTCGAAGGAATTCAACATTTGACGCCGTTGTGGCTGCTGAAGTATCTTCCGAATATGCTGCCCTGTCATATCGGTATCATTCACGATATTCAGGGGCCAAGCAATACCATCACCTGCGGTGAAGTCAGTTCGTATATTGCGATTGCCGAAGCGGCCGAGATGATTCAGCGCGGCGACGCGGAGGCAGCCGTCGGCGGCGGAGCTGAGGCAAAAGTCAACCCCATTGTGATGCTGAGGCAGTGTTTGCTGGAGCGTTCAACCGTTCAGTATAATGACAGGCCCGATGCGGCGTGCCGGCCGTTTGACGCAGCGGCCAGCGGATCTGTTTTCGGCGAGGCCGGCGGGGCTGTAGTGCTGGAGGAACTTGGCTCAGCGCAGCGTCGAAATGCCCCGATCCTGGCTGAGTTTGCAGGATCGGCGTCGGGGAACAGTCTCAATGCAGACCTTAGACACCTTGAACCTGACGGGACAGGACTGGCGATAAGCATCGAGACGGCATTGACCGAGGCCGGCATTGCGCCGGAAGAGATCGATTTGATTATTCCCGCCGGCACGGCCATCCCGCAGGACGACCGTGCCGAAGCGATGGCGCTGGAGCGGGTGTTCGGCAATGCCCTGAAAACGATTGACGTATGGGCGATCAAGGGGATGACCAGCCATACGGGGGCCGCGGCCGGGGTGCTCGATATTGCAGCGGCGGTCAATGCCGTGGCGAACGGACAAATCGGGCCGAACCGAAATGTTGAACAGCTTGCAGAAGGCTGCGGGCTGAAGGTCACACGCACGGTCGTTGAGAAACCTGTACAAAATGTATTGTGCTGCGGCTATTCTTTCGGGGGGCAAACCGCCGCGGTGGTCATAAAAAAAATCAAGGCTTAGAGGCTTACATGAGACATCGCGTTGTCATCACGGGAATGGGTGTTGTTTGCCCGCTGGGACACAACACCGAACAGATGTGGAAGGGGTTGATGACCGGCCAATCCGGCGCCGCCGCTACTACCCTGTTTGATGCCTCGACTTTTCCGACACAGTTTGACGCGGAGGTCAAAGGCTTTGATCTGAGCCGATTTGTTCGGCACTACGATTTGCATAAGAACGGCAATCGAGGTACACAGTTTGCATTGGGGGCATGCGTGCAGGCCTGTCAGCAGGCAGGTATCGACGTTGAGACCAGCGCACCGGGCGACGGCATCGATCGGCAACGGATGGGAATCTATCTGGGTGCCGGCGAAGGGCCGGTCAATTTTGAGCCGTTCTTTGAGGCACTGATCGGCGCATGGGATGAACAGGCCCGACAAGTCAACTGGCCCAAATGGACGCAAATCGCCTTGTCGGGGCTGTCGGCACTTAACGAGCTGGAGCAGGAACCGAATATGCCTGTTGCGCATCTGGCGTTGCTAACCGGTGCGCGGGGTGTGACGCGAAGTTGTCTGACCGCCTGTGCGGCCAGTACGCAGGCGGTCGGCGAGGCGATGATGCTGCTTCGGCACGGCAAGGCCGATGTTATTGTCGCCGGCGGGGCACATTCGATGATTCATCCGCTGGGCGTGACGGGCTTTAACCGGTTGACCGCCCTTTCTACACGAAACGACAGCCCCCAAACAGCATCGCGGCCTTTCTCGGCATCGCGCGACGGTTTTGTCATAGGCGAAGGCGGCGCGATTGTTATCCTTGAAACGCTCGAATCGGCCAAAAAACGCGGCGTGAAGATTCTGGCCGAGGTTATCGGCTTTGGCAGCAGCAACGACGCCTTTCGCGTTACGGATATGCACAACGAAGCCCGCGGCGCCTGTCAGGCCCTGCGTGCGGCGATTCGCGACGCGGGACTGACGATCGAAGATATCGATTACATCAGCACACACGGCACCAGTACCGTCGAGAACGACGAAATCGAGACATTGGCCATCAAGACGGTCTTTGGCCAGCGGGCTTACACGATTCCGTGCAGCAGCCCTAAGAGCCAGATGGGACACCTCATCGCGGCGACAGGCTGTGCGGAACTGATTACCTGCGTCAAAGCCATTGAGGAACAGACGCTGCCGCCGACGATGAATTTGAACGAGCCGGATCCGAAGCTGGATTTGGATTATGTGCCTAATGTGCCCCGAAAGGCCAAGGTAGAAATCGCGCTGAACGAATCGTTCGGTTTCGGCGGTCAGAACAACGTCATCATCATTAAACGCTTTCAAGAGGATACTCAGGGATGATTGACATTAAATTGATTCGCGAAAATCCGCACTTATTCAAAGACGGGGCCAAGGCCAAACGGTTCGAGGTGGACATTGATCGGCTGCTGGCGATCGACGCGGCCCTGCTGGACAACAAAAAGAAACTGCAGGAGATCGCCACGGAAAAGAATCGGCTGGGAAAGGAAATCCCCCGTCTGTCGCCGGAGGCCAAAAAAAAGGTCCTCGAAACACTTAGTCGCCTGAAGGAGCAGGAAAACATCCTCAACGAACAGATCAAGCAGCTCCAGCCGGAATTCGAGGAACTGATGAGTCAGGTGCCTCAGCCGCCGGCGCCGGAGGTCCCTTATGGCGAGGATGACACGCAAAATGTGGAACTTCGCAAATGGGGCACTATTCGGGAGTTTGATTTTGAACCGAAAGATCATATTCAGTTGGGTCTGGCGCTGGATATTATCGACATGGAGCGCGGGGTCAAGCTGGCCGGAACACGCAACTATTTTCTCAAAGGCGACGGCGCGTTGCTGCATTGGGCGGTGCTGCGATTCGCGATGAATCATATGGTCAGCAAGGGCTATACGCCGATGGTAGTACCGCTGCTGATGCGGGATGAGGCAATGCGCGGCACGGGCTATTTCCCCGGCGCCGAGGAACAAACGTATCAGATGGAACGGGACGGGCTGAATCTGGCCGGGACAGCGGAGGTGCCGCTGACTGCATATTATATGGGAGAGA
Source organism: Planctomycetota bacterium (assembly GCA_012519365.1). Taxonomy (GTDB): domain Bacteria; phylum Planctomycetota; class Phycisphaerae; order Sedimentisphaerales; family Anaerohalosphaeraceae; genus T3Sed10-213. The sequence goes on from JAAYQH010000322.1 coordinate 3,759, forward strand.
TTCTGGCCGAGCGGCAGCTTCCGGTTAAATTCGTCGGCCTAAGTACCTGTTTTCGTCGGGAAGCGGGGGCGGCCGGCAAAGATACCTACGGTCTGTACCGCATTCACCAATTTGACAAGGTGGAACAGGTGATTATCGGCGAAAATGATGAAGAAAAGAGCAAGACCTACCATCAGGAAATCCTGGCCAATTCCGAAGCGGTACTGCAGGCGATGAACCTGCCCTATCGTGTGGTTAATGTCTGCACGGGTGATCTGGGGCGCGGGCAGGTACAGAAATACGACATCGAAACGTGGATGCCGTCGCGTCACAGTTA
>JAAYQH010000029.1 GCA_012519365.1 Planctomycetota bacterium
ACGATAATCGGCCAAGACCGACGGCAGAGGCCTTTTATGGGTTTTGAGCACTTTCAGGGTCGGGTCCCATGCAAGTGCCCGGTGCGAACCTGGTCAGGCGGGGAACCGAGCAGCCATAAGCATTCGTGGTGCTGTGCGTGGTAAACCCGACCACCTTTTTTGAAATGATCAGTGACGGTTGACAAATGGAAGTTTCCTGGCGGTTATGCGTGCAGGATCCGTCGTGAATAGGGGAAAGAACAACGACGACTTTTGTTCATCGCCGTGCAAAATTTGCACTCTTATTACGGCCCTCCTTTGTCCCCTTAAAATTTGAAAGAATCACCGATGACTCTCTGTGTCTATCGCAGGTCGTTGATAGTCTCGACCGGCCTGGCCGGCGTAAAGCTGTCCGAACGGCGTATAGGTTTGTCATTCCGAACCCTGAAGTATGACGGGTGAGGAATCCGCTTGTTTCAAACAGATTCCTCGCCCCCGAAACGGGGTCTCGGAATGACACAAGGCCGGGTCGTGATGCCGCTGACACAGCACCTACGCATCGGCGTAGATGTATGATTTTTTCAAAGAGCCGTCGGATGGTTTAATTTCACACAATATTACCGGAAGTTGACTGCTAATGTCAACTAATTTTTGCTCACTCACAATCGTTGGATTTTGCGGATCGGAAATATCCTCGACCTTCTTATAAACCCGATTGCCCATCGGGTCATACGTGATGGGAATGGCCGTGTTTCTGAAAAACCGCCATTAAGAGTCGATTTTTAGATATATCGGAACTTATTGTCCCCGTTAAATTTCATGCTGTAAATTTGGTAAAAGAGTGAATTTTTTTAAGTTTTTCGGTCTTATACTATTATGTAGGATGAAAAAAAACAGTGTAAAGGAAACGGACGTGCAGGATAAGGCATTAAATGTGTTCGGCTCTGATCGCTATGAGGCGTTTTTGAGGCTCTATTCGGTGAACCAGAAACGGATATTTGTGTATATATTGAGTCTTGTTCCCTCCTTCCAAGATGCGGAAGATTTGCTCCAGCAGACGATGATGGAGATGTGGAAATTGTTTGACCGATTTGAGCCGGGAACCAATTTCGTGGCGTGGGGAACCGCGATTGCGCGTTTTCAGGTCATGAAGTTTCGCAACAGACAACAAAAAGAAAAGGGCGTTTTATTTCTCAACGACGAGGCCTTTCAGATTATTCAGCAGGAATCAAGCCGTATTCAGGAGGAATCCAATGATCACCTGGCGGCCCTTGGCGGCTGCGTGGGCAAGCTCAAGGACGGCGATAAATATATACTCAGTCTTCGTTATGAAGAAGGGTTAACCTATCATCAAATCGCCAAAAAGCTGGGCCGTTCAATAGCGCTGATCTATAAAAAGATGGCGGCGATTCATACATCGCTTCTGCATTGCATTCATCAGACATTGTCTTTATGGGACGCACAATAATGAACTACCATGAGGCTATGCGATTGAATGAGTTGATTCTGGCGTCTCTTGAAGGTGATCTTTCCGACCGTCAACGTCAGAGTCTGAATCAACGGCTCATTGAAGACCCCGAGGCGGCCAGTCATTATCTGAATTTGATCCGCTTGTATGCGGAGTTGTCGCCGTATGGAGACGTGGGGTGTATTGGCGTGGGGTCTGAAACAGCGGACAGTTCCGCGAAAGAATACGACAGGCTGCTGCATTTTCTGGCCGAGGATGAAAATACAGCGCCCGCTTTGACGTGCCGGGAGTGCCGCGGCGAATCGCCCCGAGAACCGATTCGCGTCGTTGAGAAGGTTGAACGTCAAAAGATGGTTTATACCCTGTCCCGATCGTCGCAGGTGATGCTGGCGGCGGCCTTCGCGGCGTCGTTGGTTATTGTCTTGTTTCTGCGAATGACGCCGCCTGCGGCCGTGCAGGTGGCAACGGTGGTGGACAGTCTGAATGCGGTGTTTGACGGCAATTATGAGATGGCGGCGGGGACGCGGCTGGCCGGCGGTCGGGAGTCCTTGTGGCTGCAAAAAGGGATTGTCAAAATCGCGTTTGATTATGGTGCGGAAATGGTTATTGAGGCACCGGCCGAATTTACCCTGAGATCCGCTGACGATATGACGCTGCATTCAGGACGGGTGTTTGTCCATGTGCCCGGCCGGTCCAAAGGGTTTCGAGTGAATACGCCCAGCGCAACGGTCATTGACTTGGGCACGGAATTTGGGATTAAGGTCGATTATGACGGATCGAGTGATGTCCATATGCTTAAAGGCCGTGCGTCGCTGATTCCTGGCGTCAAGGGCCAGACGGGCGAAGGACAGATTCTGCCGGCCGGTCAAGCCCGACAGGTCGATACGTCCGGTCGGGTAGAACGCATAGCGGTCAAACGTGAGGCGTTTGTACACGACATCAATTCCCGAGCAGGCATTGTCTGGCGCGGCCAGCGCGAAATCGATCTGGCGGATGTGGTCTGCGGCGGCAGCGGTTTTGGGACAGGTGATCCGTACCGTGTGATTGACCCGGCCAATGGGAACGTGATGTCCTATGTCGATCGCGGACAAACCGTTGGTGTCGGCTCAGGCACTTACCATCGGGTGGACGCGTCGGCTTACATTGACGGTGTCTTTGTGCCGGACGGAAGCAACGGGCCGATACAAATCAGCTCTGACAGAACGATGTTTGACGGCTGTCCGCCGACATCGGGA
>JAAYQH010000030.1 GCA_012519365.1 Planctomycetota bacterium
AACTGTTTGCAGTGGGGGTCGTCTTCGAGCCGACGCGTGCGCTGATTTTGCTGACTCTCAGTCCCAACCAAACGGCGCGGCTGGATCGAATCACGTTTTATGATGCGTCCAATATGCCGATAGCAGCGAAGTTCGAGGGGAATCTGACTGATTACGGAGCGCTGATCTGTACGTTGGAAAAACCGATAAGCCCGACGATCGACTTTTACGAACAGTCGCTGCTGGGATTGCAGGACAGAGCGCTGACTGCGGTTGAGATTGCCATCCTCGGCGAGCAGCGGGTTCGGTATATTCGGCACCGGCGAATTCCGGGTTTTTCGGTGGGGTGGAAAGGCAACTTGTTTCCGATGCTGACCGAATGGGGGATGATGGACGAAGACGAGACGATGGTGTTTCTGTTTACGACGGAGGGCAAACTGACAGCGGTGCCGATGGAACGGCGACAAAAAATCCGAGACGACGAATACGATTGGTACAATCGTGAGATTCTGTTTTTTGCTGCCGAGCAAGTCCGGCAGGTCCTGGCGAATGCGGCAGAAGCGTTTGATCCGGACAATGTTCCGCTCAGTGAGGCCGAAGAAAACCGGATTGCCTGGATGGGCGTGGAGTTGCAGGAACTGGATGCCGAGCTGGCACGGATCAACGGCGTGTCCGAGTGGACAAATAATGGGCAATCCGGCGGGCTGGTGACGTATGTTTATCCGGGCTCACCGGCCGATGAAGCGGGGATACAGATGGGTGATATCTTGATCCGGCTGACTGTTGCCGATCGTCCCAAACCGGTGGAGATCAAGGTGGAAGAATCGTTTGACTATGGCTTTGAGGATTTGTTCCAGATGCTGGATGAAATCCCGGCCGAGTATCTGTCGGAGCTGCCGCTGCCCTGGCCGTCGATTGACAGTTCTCTGAACAGGACACTGACCCGTATTGGCTTTGGAAAGCCGTATGTAGCGGAGCTGGCTCGCAACGGAGAGTTGTTCAAAAAAGAACTGACCGTTGTCGAAAGTCCGATCCATTACGACTCGGCCCTGCGTTATAAATCTGCCTCGCTGGGGGTGACGGTGCGGGATCTGACGTTTGAAGTGCGGCGGTTTTTCCAGCTTGACGCCGATGCCCCGGGGGTGATTGTGTCGAAAGTGGAACCGGGCAGCAAGGCCTTTGTCGCGAGCATTCGACCCTACGAAATCATCACGGATATCAATGATCAGCCGGTGACGGATGTGGAGGCCTTCAAGTCGCTGATTCAGCAAGCCGAATTGAAAATTGCCGTCAAACGGATGACTCAGGGGCGTTTGGTTCGCATCACTCATGACCCTGCGGCTGCCGAACCGACGACTCAAGAGCCCGAGACGGTCAGTCCGAACGGGTTTTTGTCGGATTCCTGATCTGTACGCTTTTGTGGAGAGCCTCAGAGAATTTCGATTTCGGGCTTTCGCCGGCGGGCGTTGGCGTGTATAATCCATGGCCAATGCATACGGAATCGAGGTTTCTATGGGATACTTTAGAGAGCGTATAGACAAGATGGCCGGCTACACGCCGGGGTTTCAGCCCAAGCAGACCGATGTGGTCAAGCTGAACACGAATGAAAATCCGTATCCGCCTTCGCCGGCGGTGCTGGAGGCGATCCGCCAGACCACGGCCGAGCAGCTTCGTCGGTATCCGGATCCGTTCGGCGATGTGTTTCGTCGGGTTGCGGCCGGGGTGCTGGACGTGCAGCCGGAGAATATCATCTGTACCAACGGCGGCGATGAATTGCTCAATATCGCTGTGCGGGCCTGTTGTGATGCCGATCGCCCCCTGGCGACTCTCGGGCCGACCTATTCGCTGTATCCGGTGTTGGCGGCGATTCAGGGCTGTCCGGCCATTGAGATCGATCGCTATGCTCCGGACGCGATTGGGCAGTTGGCTCGAGCCGATGCGGCGTTAACGATTATCTGCAATCCCAACGCCCCGACCTGCGACTTGCTGCCGGTCGATGCGCTGGCCGATCTGGCGTCCACGTTGTCCGGCGTGCTGCTGATAGATGAGGCGTATGTGGACTTTGCGGATGACAATGCCCTGCGGCTGATTCGCGATTTTACGAATGTGCTGATCCTGCGGTCGATGAGCAAGGGTTATTCGCTGGCTGGCCTGCGGTTTGGATTTGGCCTGGCCGATACCGGACTGATCGAGGGGCTGATGAAGGTGCGGGATTCGTACGCGGCGGATGCGGTCGCTCTGCGAGCGGCAGCGGCGGCCATTGTCGATCAGCCGTATTTCAAAGAAAATGTTCATAAAATCAAAGCCGAGCGGCGGCGGCTGATCGAGGCCCTGCGTGTGATCGGCCTGGACGTGCCGGACAGCCAGACCAATTTTGTGTTGGCTCGCTGTGTCGGCAGGGACGCCGAGGCGGTTTTTAAGGCACTGACCCAACAGGATATTTATGTGCGTTACTTTAATCTTCCCGGACTGGAAGATAAACTGCGCATCACGGTCGGCACGCCGGAGCAAAACGACACATTAGTGGCAGCCCTGGAGGCTGTGTACAAAGGATAATCCCCATGGCGCAGCGAAAAGCGACGATCGAGCGTAAAACCAATGAAACCGATATTCGCGTGGCGTTGAATCTTGACGGGCAGGGCCGTTACGCGGTTAATACCGGCGTGGGGTTTTTCGACCACATGCTGGCTCACCTGAGCAAGCACAGCCGGATAGATATGACCGTTCAGGCCGAAGGCGACTTGGAGGTCGATGCACACCATACGATTGAGGATGTGGGAATTGCAATCGGCCAGGCGCTGGATGAGGCCCTTGGCGACAAGAAGGGCATTGCCCGCTACGGACACAGTGTGGTGCCGATGGAGGACGCCCGGGCGGAGGTGGCGGTCGATTTGTCGGGCCGGCCGTATCTGGTTTATCATGTGTCGTTTAAGACCGAAAAAATCGGCGACTTTGATGTGGAGTGTGTCGAGGAGTTTTTGCGCAGTTTCTCGACAGTCGGCAAGTTCAATCTTCACGTCGAATCGCCCTGCGGCCTGAACAGCCACCATATTGCCGAGGCCGTTTTTAAGGCGCTGGGCCAGGCGCTCGGCGCGGCGGTCAAAGTCATCGGCACCGACATCCCAAGCACCAAAGGCACGCTATGACCGAGATCACTTATGAATACCGCAGCGGTATCGGGACCGATATTCATCGGCTTGTGCCGGATCGGCGGCTGATGCTCGGCCGTGTGCATATCCCTTTTCCGCTGGGGCTGCTGGGTCACAGCGACGGCGATGTGGTGCTGCATGCGGTGATTGACGCGCTGCTGGGCGCGGCTGGACTGGGCGATATCGGTATGATGTTTCCCGATACCGACCCGCAATGGAAAGATGCCGACAGTAGCGAATTGTTTCTGCGGGTGCGTGAGCACCTCAAAAAATACCGCTGGCAACTGGTCAACGCCGATATCATCATCCATGCTGAATTGCCGAAACTGGGTCCCCATAAAGGCCAGATTCGCCGCAGTGTTGCGGACCTGCTCGACACCGATTTTGCCAACGTCAACATTAAGGCCAAAACCGCTGAAGGGCTTGGCCCTGTCGGACGGGCCGAGGCGATTGAGGTCACGTGTGTCGTTTTGCTCAAACGACGCGTCAAGTAGCCCACCGCAGCGATCTGTTCAAAAAAACAACGGGTTTTTTTGTTTTATTGCTCTTTGAAAAGTTAAACGTAACGAAGCCAAATGTCCGATAATAAGGATATGAGACCTTCAGGAACCCCAAAACAGCTGGAGCAACGTCGGCGAAAAGCCATTGCGTTGCTGGAACAAGGC
>JAAYQH010000323.1 GCA_012519365.1 Planctomycetota bacterium
CGGCGTGCGCAATGGCTTCGGCAGCCGCAGCACAATTGCTTTCAGGTACGCCGCCTCAAGTGGAATATGCCGCAGAGATGGCACTGGAACATATGTTGGGACTGACCTGCGACCCCATTGCCGGACTGGTTCAGATTCCCTGCATCGAGCGGAATGCCTTTGCCGCAATGCGGGCAATGGAATGTGCGTGTTATGCCTTGTCTACGAATGGAAGGCATCATGTCAGCTTTGACGCCGTGGTTAACGTCATGGATGAAACAGGCAGAGACCTGCAGAACAAATACAAAGAAACCGCCTTGGGAGGACTGGCAAAAATAATGAACGACCGTCTGAACGCGGCCCATAAGTAAGAAAGAATCAACTTCGAATTAACATAGTTTTGGTGTTTTCATCCCTTTTGTCTTTTTTCAAATAAGAACTTGACAGACAGATATTTCTGATTAGAATAGTTTGTGTTAGAAATTATCTGAATAGCCTATATAAGGGGGTAGAGGTTTTATATGATAAATGCACAAAAACAGACAATAATGCCAGGAGGTCCCTTTTGTGTAGGGATTGGCTACCGCATTCTCCTTGCGTTGCGGCAAATATCCCACGCCATGGACACCCATTCGCGTAAATTGGCGATGGATTACAACATCACCGGCCCGCAATTGTTGTGTCTTTATATTATCTCACAAAATACCCCAACCATTTTGTCCCGCGTCAGCAAGCAACTCAGTCTCAGTTCGGGAACCGTAAACGGGATTATCGACCGTCTTGAGGCCAAGTCTCTGATTCAGCGGCATCGTGACAAGCAGGACCGTCGCAAAATCTGGCTTGAACCGACCTCGAAAGGGATTGATGTTATCCAGAACGCCGACAAACTTTTGGATCAGGCCTTTGCAGAACGGCTTGCCGCCCTGCCGGAATCCGAACAAAACACAATCGCCCGGTGCCTGGATACCATTGTTGAGTTAATGGCTCTGGATATCTTGCCTGACCGCTAAGCAAACCGATGTGTTGAGCACCTCTGGATTTTGCCTTGTAAACCCTATAACAGGAGAGACTATATGATATATTTATCTGAACGTCAAAAAGAGATATTCGGTAAAATTGATGATTCGGCAGGCATCAGCCTTTGGCGTGACTGGAAGTGGCAGCTGCGCCATCAGATTCGTGATATCGAGACATTTGAAAACCTGTTGGGTATCGAATTTGAGCCGGAAGAACGCCGTCAATTGGAGCAAACCGTTGCCCGGTTCCCCATCGCCATTACGCCGTATTATCTGTCGCTGATCGATATCGACGAAATGCAGAACAACCCGATCTTCAAGCAGGCTTTCCCGATGCCCGAGGAGTTGGATACTTGTCCGAGTGAAATGGCCGATCCGCTCAGTGAGGATAAAGACAGTCCGGCGCCGGGCATTACACATCGGTATCCGGATCGCGTGCTGTTTCTGGTTAGCAATGTGTGCTCGATGTACTGCCGCCATTGCACACGCAAACGCCGCGTCGGGGATGTGGATTTTATTCCCGACAAAGAGACCATTCAGGCCGGCATCGACTATATCCGCAACACACCGCGGGTGCGAGACGTGCTACTCAGCGGCGGCGACCCGCTGATGCTGTCGGATGAGTATCTGGACTGGATTTTGACCGAGCTTCGGTCGATTGAGCATCTGGAAATCATTCGCATCGGTTCACGTATGCCGGTGGTGCTGCCCTACCGCATCACGGACAATCTGGTTCACATGCTCAAGAAGCACCATCCGCTGTGGCTGAATACGCATTTCAACCATCCGCGTGAGATGACACGCTCGTCGTCCGAGGCACTGGCGAAACTGGCCGATGCGGGCATTCCGCTGGGCAATCAATCGGTACTGCTGGCGGGCGTGAACGACTGTCCGCGGATAATTAAATCGTTGATGCACAAATTGGTGATCAATCGTGTGCGTCCGTATTATTTGTACCAGTGCGATCTGTCGGAGGGGCTGTCGCATTTCCGCACGCCGATCGGCAAAGGTATAGAGATTATGGAAAGCCTGATCGGCCATACGAGCGGTTTTGCCCGTCCGACCTATGTGGTCGATGCGCCCGGCGGCGGGGGCAAGATTCCGGTTCTGCCCAACTACATCGTGAGCTGGTCCACCAATAAGGTGATTTTGCGCAACTTTGAGGGGGTTATCACGACCTATCAAGAGCCAGATTCTTACATGAAGTATTTTTGCGACCGCAATTGTTCCAACTGTCATCTGACGCTCAATCTTGAAGGCGCTGATGAAGGGAAAGCGGTGGGCATTCATAAGCTGCTGGCCGATTATGACAAGTCGATTGCACTGGTTCCGACCTCCAACGAACGGCATCAGCGGCGCAACGGTCAATAAACCTCGCGGCCAGCAGATTCTACCAGCAGCACTTATCCCTTAAAGCAGTAGTTTTTCGCTTGCATCAATAGTGTTCAAAATCACAAAATAACCTTCCCATTAAAGAGATAACAACAATGTTTGACACGATTGAAAAGATTGATCATTCAGTGGTTCAGCATGGGCCGATCAGCGACCGGATTTACCTGATGAAATTAAGCGATCAGGACTTGCCCGATTTGCTGGATAAACTGGACAGACTGGCCGAGCAGCAAGACTACAGCAAGATTTTTGCCAAAGCGCCGCTTCCGGTCAAAGAGATGTTTGCCTCGCACGATTACGTGGAAGAGGCGTCTGTGCCCGGCTTTTATAAGGGCCAGACCGATGGGGTGTTCCTTGCCAAATATATTGATCCGCAGCGTGAACGGGAGCCAGCCCAGAAGAAGATTGAACACATTATCGATCTGTCCGAAGAGAAGGCTAAACAGGCGGAACCGGAAATTCCTGATGGACCGCTGACAATCCGCCCCCTCGAAGAAAGCGATGCGGAGGCACTGGCGGAGGTCTATCAAGAGGGTTTTGAAAGTTATCCGTTCCCCATTCATGAACCCGATTATCTGCTGGAAACGATGGCTTCCCATGTGGCGTATTTTGGGGCATTTGACGAGAATCGCCTGGTCGCGGCCGGTTCGGCAGAAATAGATAGCGAAGCGCAAAATGCGGAAATGACCGATTTTGCTACCCTGCCGGACTATCGGGGTCAGGGACTGGCTCAACAGTTATTGGTGACAATGGAGCAGTATATGCGCAATCGCGGCATCAAAACCGGCTACACCATTGCCCGCGCATTATCGGCAGGAATGAACATCACCTTTGCCAAACACGGCTATCAGTTCGCCGGCACTTTGACCAACAACACCCACATTTACGGCGGCATTGAGAGTATGAATGTCTGGTATAAATCGCTGAGCGGCAATTAAGCCGTAGCCGCCGCATTGGCCAAGGCTTTTTGAGAAAGACAGGAAATGCTGAATTGCTCGGCAGCAGCCATTTTCGATGACACAGATAATATCATTGCCATTTAGCCTTGGATGTGATAGACTATAACTATGGCAAAATATCCTATATATCTTGAAATGAAGGGACGTCGGGCAGTGGTGATTGGTGCCGGTCCGGTGGCGGCACGGAAAGTGCAATCACTGCATGAAGCCGGGGCGCGAATTACCGTCATCGCGGAGGAGGTTCGGCCTGTTCTGGAAGTGGCGTTTCAGCTGCCGCATGTGGAACTGGTGCTTAGCCCCTATCAGAAGGCGTATCTGGTCGGGGCCACGGTGGTGATTGCGGCAACCAACGACAGGGAACTGAATCGACGTATTTTCACGGACTGCCAGGAGCTGGAAACGTTGTGCAATGTGGTCGATCAGCCTGAATTGTGCGATTTTTTTGTGCCGGCGATTGTTAAACGCGGCGATTTGCAGATTGCCATCGGCACCGACGGCCACTGTCCGGCCTACGCGGGGCATCTTCGCAATAAACTGGAGGCCATAATCACTGAGGCCCACGGGCAGTTTGTCAGCGCGCTCGAACAGGCACGCCGGCGTGTTATTCAAATCATTGAGAACCCCGACCAGCGTAAGGCGGCCCTGGGCCGATTGGCCTGCGATGAGTCGTTTGAGTATTTTGTCCGAGAAGGTTCAGAGCGGTGGCATCACTATGCCCAGGACCTGATGGCCGATTTTATGGAACACCCGCTGTAAACGATGGCGTCCGGCCAATCGCTTCTGCTGGCTCATATTCTTTGCTGTCTTGACACGATGGATGAGCATGGAAAAAAAGACGCTGGATTTAGATGGACATTGGGAGTTTAAGGAGTACCCCGCCGCAGCACGACGGATGCGCGATTTGGAAGAGGGGCGATGGATGCCTGCGCAGATTCCTTCGTCTATTTATCTCAATTTGGTCGAGGCAGGGTGTTTCGAACGGTTTTCTTTGGAGGCCAATCCCGAAGATTTTGACTGGGTCTCACAGCGAGACTGGATCTATCGTAAACACGTTGAGCTGACCGATGAGTTTCGCGCGTGTGATGAAATTGATTTGGTCTTTGAAGGACTGGATACGGTTACCCAACTGTGGGTTAACGAAAAATTGATTGGCAAGACGGATAATATGTTTATCCCCCACCGCTTTTCAATCGCCGATCGCATTCATACCGGCCGCAATGCAGTGATGGTCAAATTTCTTTCGGCAACCGCGTATGCCGATCGTTTATTGCGGCGGTACGGCGCAATGAGCGAACATCATTACGGCGATCCGCGGCGTTCCTATCTGCGCAAGGCCCAATATCAGTTTGGGTCGGTATTAGGGCCGGCGTTGCCGGGCTGTGGAATCTATCGGCCGGTGCGGCTGGAGGCCTGGAATACGGCCAGAATTGACTCCGTTCATATACGCACGATTGACTGCAATGAGCATTATGCCGATGTGCGTGTGGCGGTTGCCGTCCAGCGAACCGCCGCTCGGCAGGCCGGGACACTTGAAGGAAAAATGACGGTACGCGGAGCAGGGGTCAATCTGGAACAGACGTTGCGTTTCGAACCGGACGAGAATGTCAACACCGCCATCCTTCGCCTTGAACGCCCTATTTTCTGGCAGCCGCTCGGCTATGGGGTGCAGCATTTGTATCATCTGGAGATTTCCCTCTGCGATGCTGACAACGAACTTTTGGATAGCTGCCGGCATGATTTCGGCGTTCGCTCGATTCGGCTCCTTCGCGGCAAAGATGCTCAGGACGGCGGTTTTCGGTTTGAGGTCAACGACCGGCCCGTCTATATCAAAGGCGCCTGCTGGGTGCCGTTGTCGATGTTTCCCGGCTCACATACGCCGGAGGATTACACTCGGCTTTTGACCCAGTTAAAAGACGCCCATATCAATATGCTGCGGGTGTGGGGCGGCGGATATTATGAAGACGACATCTTTTATCAGCTGTGCGACAAACTGGGCATCCTGGTATGGCAGGACTTTGCGTTTGCCAGCGGTTACTATCCGGATCGCGAGTGGTTTCTCAGC
>JAAYQH010000324.1 GCA_012519365.1 Planctomycetota bacterium
ATCAGGGACTCAAGACCCGCTCATCCATCGAGATCATCATCGAGCAGGCCGCCGTGCCGGTGGTGGTGGATGCCGGCCTGGGGGCGCCTTCCCATGCGGCCGAGGCGATGGAGATGGGGGCTGATGCGGTGCTGGTGAACACCGCCATCGCCACGGCAGAAGACCCTGTCCGGATGGCCGAGGCCTTCAAACTGGCCGTGCAGGCCGGACGGCTGGCCCATCGGGCAGGACTGGCCGCATCAAGTACGCAAGCCAACGCTTCCAGCCCGCTGACGGGGTTTTTAGGAAGCATTAAATAAGCACTAAACGCTAAACAATCCGTGTTACAGATTTTTGGGGCTATTGGTTTTTGAACTTCTTCAGCCCCGTCCTGTTCAGTGTTTAGTGTTTTACCTGTGTTACGTTATGGAAAGTGTACCGGTATGAAAACAGAACCTGCAATCGCATCAATTCTTGCCGAAAAGCATCTGGACCGCGATAGGGCCCGCTGGCTTGAGGCCATTGAAAACGTTACGCCGGCCCAGGTCGAGCGAATCCTGGCCCAGCCGCCCGGCCGATACAGCCTTCAGCGGCTGCTGACGTTGGTCTCGCCGGCGGCACGCCCTTATCTGGAGCTGATGGCCCAACAGGCCCGCCGGCTGACGATACAGCGGTTCGGCCGGACAATTCAGCTTTATGCTCCCCTGTATGTGTCCAATGTCTGTGTCAACAGTTGCCGTTATTGCGGCTACAATCGCAAAACCAACGTGAAACGCACCCGATTGACCATCGAACAGGCAATGACTGACGCAAAAGTTATCGCCGCCGAAGGCTTCCGCCATTTGCTGCTGGTCAGCGGCGAGGATCGCTCGTGGGTCACGGTCGATTATCTGGCTGACCTGGCGGGGCGTCTGCGTGAGATGTTTTCCTCGCTGTCCATAGAGATTTACCCCCTTGGCCGTGAGGAATACACATCGCTGTTTGCTGCGGGCATCGACGGCGTGGCACTCTATCAGGAAACTTACGATCGGGATATTTATGCCGATTATCATATCGCCGGCCCTAAACGCAATTATGACTATCGACTGGACGCGCCCGACCGCTTTGCCGCGGCAGGGATGCGACAGCTGGGGCTGGGGGTGCTGTTGGGGCTGGCCGATTGGCGGATTGAGACGCTGGCTATGGCCGAGCATGCCGCCTATTTGATGCGACGGTATTGGAAGAGCCGCATTGATTTTTCGTTTCCCCGCATTCGCCCTGCAGCCAACGTGATGCACCAGTGGCCGCATGCCGTTTCGGACGAAGAACTCGTACAGATGATGCTGGCGTTGCGGCTGTGCTTTGCTGATACAGGCATTGTGCTTAGCACACGCGAGGCGCCGGAGTTTCGCGACCGAATGATAAACATCTGCATTACGCGAATCAGCGCCGGCTCCAGGACCAACCCCGGCGGCTATGCCAGCGAAAAAGAGGCCGCCGAGCAATTTGTCGTCGCCGACGACCGAAGCCCCGCCCAGGTGGCCGCCGTTATCGAACAGTCCGGCCACGAACCGGTCTGGAAAGACTGGGACGCGGGGTTTATGGAATGCCCCGCGGGGGGTCAAAAAGAAGACAGATAAAAAAAGCCCGACCAACCGACCGGGCTTTGAAAAATAACCACGGGAAAAAGGGGGGTTCGATTTATTCCCTTTCTTCCTCTTTTTCTTTCTTGTACTGCTCGATAATCTGCTGCTGAATATTCGGCGGTGTCGGCTCATAGTGGCTCAGTTCCATCGAGTAGCTGCCTTGGCCGCCGGTAACGCTCTTAAGTTGACTGTTATAGTTGGCCACTTCCGACAGCGGGACCTGGGCCTTGATGACCATCATACCACCGGTCAGCATTTCCTGTCCGGTAACGCGTCCGCGTCGGCTGGACAAATCACCGGTGATGTCGCCCATATTTTCCGCAGGCACGGTAATTTCCATATTGACGATTGGTTCCAGCAGGACGGGTTTAGCCTTGGCAACCGCGTCCAGGAAGGCTCCCTTGCCTGCCGCGCGGAAGGCCACTTCCTTGGAGTCCACCGGATGGTATTTACCGTCATAGACCGAAACCTTGATATCCTGCATTGGAAAGCCCGCCAGACAGCCGCTTTCCATAACATCATGAATACCTTTAAGGATCGCCGGCTCATATTGCCCCGGAATCGAACCGCCGAAAATATCCCACGAAAATTCCAGCGGCGGCTCGGAGTTACGCTCGGTCGGTTCCACACGCAGATACACTTCGCCAAACTGCCCGGCGCCGCCGGTTTGTTTTTTGTGGCGATAATGGCCCTCAGCCTTAGCGGTGATCGTCTCACGATACGGAATCTTCGGCGGTTTGGTGTTTACCGAAACTTTATACCGGTTTTCCATTTTGGACAGCATCACCCGCAGATGCAGATCGCCCAGGCCGTTGATGACCAGCTCCTTGGTCTGCGTATCGCGCGTCACCTTAAAGCACGGGTCTTCATCCGTCAGACGCTCAAGCGCAGCGCTGATTTTGTTTTCATCGCCCCGTGAAGCCGGCTCCATTGCCAGCGAGAACATCGGATTCGGAAGCGCGGGCATCTCGATCTTGCCGCTGAATTTGCCGTCGTGCACCAAATCGCCCAAATGCAATTCGTCGATCTTGGCCAGCGTGATAATGTCGCCGCATTCACCCACTTCGATTTCTTTGGTCTCGGCGCCCTGCATTTTCAGGGGATGTCCCGGACGAATCGCCTTGCGAGCGTCATTAACCATCAATTGTGTCGAGGGGGTCAGTTTGCCGCTAAACAGCCGGATCGAGGCGTATTTCATATTGGACCGCGGATCAAACCCAATGCGGAAGACAAGCCCGCACAACGGCCCGTTGGGATCGGGTTTGACCTCAATCCTTTCGTCGCCGTTTTTCAGCACAAGCGGTGCCGCCTCAGCCGGTGATGGTGCATAGTCGGCAATCATATCCAGCAGCTCGGTAATCCCTACTTCATGCCGGGCATCGGTAAACAACACGGGAATCAGTGTCCCGGCCTGCATCGCCTTGACGATCACCCCGCTGAGTTTTTCAGGACTAATCTCTTCGCCGCCCAGATAACTTTCCATCAGTTCCTCATCGGCCTCGATGGCGCTTTCCATCAGTTCCGTGTGGGCATGCTTGGGGTCCATTACCGGTGAGCTGCCGCTGTCGCCGATGATGCAATTGATAATCGAACTCTTGTCCTCGGCCGGCAGATTGGCACAGCGGCACTGCGTGCCGAAGGTTTCCTGAATCTGCCCCAGCAACTCAGCCAATTCGATGTTGTCTGCATCAATGCGGTTGATGACAATCATTCGGGCTTTGCCTGCGGCGGTGGCAGCCTGAAACAACTTGCGGGTGTTCATCTCAATACCGTTAACCGCGTTGACCACAAGCACCGCCGTATCGGCCGCAGGTATTGCCGGCAGGGCGCCCCCGATAAAATCCGGATACCCCGGCGTATCAATAATATTGATCAATTTGCCTTTGTAATTGGCATACAGCAGCGATGAATGAATGGAGTTGCCGCGACTTTTCTCCTCATCGTCAAAGTCGCTGACGGTGTTCTTCTCATCGATGGAGCCGAGCCGGTTGGTCATCCCGCTGGTGTGCAGAATCGCCTCGGCCAGCGTGGTCTTGCCGCTACTGCCGTGCCCCAATAATACGATATTTCGGATATCCTTTAGACCTGCCACGATTTTGAACCTCCGCTTTTCTTAAGTTCCTTTTTTCCGGTTCACATAAAAGGACTGAGTATAGCCCCAAAAACACGGATTATCAAGGGTAAAAAAAGCCGATTTGTACAAAATAGAAAGCATATCGGATGGAACGTGTCTAAAAAGGCTTGCCCAATTACTCATCATCGCTGCCGGTCGCACTGCCCGCGGTTTTAGTTTATTGATTCGTCCGCCGGCATAAAAACGAAAACAGTCAGTTTGTGTAAATTAACTTCTTCCAAATCGTCCCTCGTCCATCATCGCTTGTCAATCCGTTTGCCATTCGGTCCCGAACTGCTATACTATTTGACAAATGAAGCCGACGATTTTACTGGTCAATCCGCCAATTTATGATTTTACGGCCTACGATTTCTGGCTCAAGCCCTACGGCCTGCTGAGGGTCGGCGGCTTGCTGCGCGACCATACCGACCTGTATTTATTCGATTATATGGATCGTAATCAGCCGGATTTTGACCGTACCCTTGCCGCCAAAACCACGCAATGGGGTTGCGGACCATACATAAAAACAAAAATCCGGAAACCTGAAATCTTCAGCAAAATTCCACGTTTTTTTTACCGTTTTGGACGCAAAAATGAAATGTTTCGCAATGTTTTGCACTCCAAAAAACACCTCGATTTCGTATGCATCCAGACCTCGCTAACCTATTGGTATCCCGGCGTCAAAGAGGTTATCGACGACGTCCGCCGCATCCATCCGCGCGCAACTATTGTATTGGGCGGGTTTTACGCAACCTGCTGCCCGAGCCACGCCGCGGCCCTCGGCGCGGACCTGGTCATCCGGGACAGTGCGCTTTCTCCCTTGTTCGAAAGATTGCAACTCCCTATACCACAAGGATTTACGTTGCCAGCCTGGGACTTGTACCCGGCGCTGAGCACCGGTGTTATCAAACTGACACAGGGGTGCCCTTTTGGCTGCTCGTACTGTTATGTGCCGCAATCGAAGGTGGCCTTCGCGACTCGTCCTGTTGAAGAATGCCTGGAGGAGTTGGATTTTTTGGTTGGGTTGGGGTGCACGAATATCGCCTTTTATGATGATGCCCTGCTCTATCGGCCGCATGAGGTCTTATTTCCGTTTTTAGAGGCCGCGATTCAACGGCAATACCCAGTGCATTTTCATACTCCCAATGCGCTGCATGCGAGGTTTCTGACATCAGAGATTGCGCAACTTATGATAAAAGCCGGAGTTAAGACATTTTATCTGGGGTTTGAGAGCCGCTCGGCCACCTTTCACGGCCCGTCCGGCGGAAAGGTTGTTTCCGACGATCTGGTCGCGGCGGTGGAGCATTTGCGCCGGGCGGGGGCGGATATGAATTGCGTGACGGCCTACGAAATGCTCGGCCATCCCCGATTTGCCGCTCAGCAGCTCGAAGGGTCGATGCGGTTTGCCGCGCAGCTGGGAATTCGGGTGATGCTCAGTGATTTTTCGCCCATTCCCGGCACGCCGGACGGGGAGTTGTGTCGCGGGATTGTCGATCTGGATGAGCCGCTTTCTCACAACAAAACCGCGTTCCCAATTCTGTTTTTGGGTTCCGAGACGGTCAGCTACTACAAAGATTTATGCCGTGAATTGAATCGCACTGTGCGGGCAAAGTGACTGTAAATTTGTTTCCCTAAAGTGGTGTTAACTGAAGTTGTCCCCAAAATCTGGACAGAAACACCGTTAAGTTAAG